>JALOMA010000168.1 GCA_025455735.1 Candidatus Kapaibacterium sp. | reverse complement strand
GAATGAAGCCACGGAACGCAAGTGTTGCAGGAGGATTGGCAAAGACGGTGTTGGGCGTAACGGAGAGGTTTGTAGACGTGCTGCTGCAGACCGACAGGAGCGTACCCCTGCGGGTTATGGTGAGGGCGCCGGGTGCGGCATTCGTTGGCCTTCCTTCTTCGCCAGCACCACCGTAGAGTGTGGCATAGGGAAGGGTGTCGAGCTCCGGTGACAGAATGGCCAGATAGAAGTCGCTGAAACCAGATCGTTCGCTTTGGATAGCCGGTGTGGGGATGGCAAGATTGGTTGACGTGGTAAATCCCTTGACGGCGATAAGACTATCCCGGAAGACAGCCAGGGAGTGGGATTCCTGGGCATGGTCCGTGCCGGAGCCGCCAATGAACGTCGAATGCTGGATCCGATCCAATCCTGACGTCAGGCGGGTTACGAAGATGTCGGACTCGCCGCCAAAGCGTTCACGGTAGGCTCCCACAGTTGTGGGATAGGTTGGCGAAGACGTTGTGCCGCAGAGGACGACGCCACGGCTGTCCACCACGACGGATCTGGCGGCATCCGCCGAGTCCCCTCCCAGCCGTATGGTGGCCAGCGGCGTTACCAGCGAGGCATCCATCCGCAGAACGAAGGCATCCGTGCCGCCACGAGGCCTGTCGGGTGTTGCCGTCACGCCCCTGAAGAGGGAGTCACCCAAGGAACCACAGATGTACCATGTTCCATCCGCCCCGCGTGCCAGGCCACGCACATCATCATTGGCGGCCGTTCCGATGCGGAAGGCGCGCAGGAGCTCGCCAGTGCGCAGATGAAGCCGGATGAGGCCGCCGTCAAGAGCGCCGCCCGGTCCGACGTCGGGGCCGCCGATGGGGGCCAATGGTGACTGTTTGCGGCCAACGACCATGACCGTACTATCCGTATCGGCGAGAATATCAAAGCCATGCTCGCGGCTTGTTCCACCGTGATAGGTGCTGTGAAGAAGCTCCCTACATGCTGCGTCAAACTCCACAACGAACATCTCCTGGCCACCGGCACGCGTCCGTTGGTGCGCGTTGGGGGTTACGGGGAAGTCGTTGGACGTTGTAAAACCCGTAGCGACGATGGTTCCTTGTGGTGTGATGGCAAGGCCGTACAGTTCGTCGTCGGCAGAACCACCAAATAGCGTCGACGCCTGAACCTCCGTCATGGCGGCATTGAGAACCATCAGGAAGCAGTCATTTTCTCCAGACGTCGTCCGTTGATAGGAGCCTTCCTGCGTGGGAAACTGTATGGACGTCGAGGAGCCAAGTGCACCCCCAACCACTATCGAACCGTTCGGGAGCTCGGCTACGTCCAGGGGGAAACATGACGTGACGTCGGCAACATAGGTGGCCGTCACGATGGGGTCAATGATGACGGGATTTGACGTATCGAGGATGTCTGCAACGAAACCCACGGCAGAGCCGTTGACCGTCATGGTGGCGGAGCGCCGCTGCCGCTGGCCGGTGAACCTGTTGACTTCGAACACGGCAAGATTGCCGTGGACAATCGACCCCTGGGGCGTGGAAATCACCAGGCCGGAGTCGGAGGCCATCCGTAGGGCCAAGGCCCCTTTCACGGAGAACGTCGTGGTAGAAAGCAACGCTGCTGTGGGAAGGAATACATCATATCGAGGGAGGCCAGCATCAATGGTATCCAGTACGCGAATGGTGCCGTGGTACCTGGTGATGGATGCGACCTGCGATACGTCATCATGATGATGTGCACCGAGAGAGTCGCCGCGGTGACGTACCACAGGCGATGACGACGCCGTTGATGTGAGGGCGGTCACGGGACCAAACGCAGTGGATATGGTAACGATTGTTCCCGATCGGAGCGTGTCGCGGATGGCATACCGGTCATAGACCCAACCTTGGGTGGTTATCCAGATGTCCAACCCTGGTTGTTGATGCAATGCCAAAACATGCTGTGGCCATTGACCCCGATTCATGCGATATCCAGGCCCACCCCAGGGTGCCTTGGACGCTCCGGATGACGCACCGAGAACGGTAACCGAACCAAGGGCGAACACGAGGAAAAGAAGGCGAAAAACGATGCTATGCATGGTGGTTCCTTATAGTGCTGCTTGGCAGGAAAGGCCAACGGTGTACATGATCGGTCGCATCTGCGGCAAGGCCGCCGAGGGCGAGCCCAAGGAGACTTCGATGCCGACTTCCGGTAGCAGGCGAAGCGATGGAGATATATCGATGCCATAGCCAAGGTTGCCATAGACCGTGACCCAAGGAGCCAATTCGGGTAGCGGTACGGCGTTGAGGCTATTGCGCGACGTGGTGCCGTCTTCGAAGACGGCACCAGGCGTCAGCAGGACTTCCGACTGCGTGACCGACGTGGCGAAGGGCATCGAAATGCCTACGCCACCACGCACGGAGAGCTCGCTCCAGAGTGTCCAACCGAGTCCAACGGCGGCCGAAAGCCGTGGAATCGTGACGTCCAGTTGATGCCTGGACCGTGCCTCCACGGGCTGGCCACCGATATTGACCAAACCGAAGGCCTCTTCTGCTTCGGCCCCAAGGGTGAATAGTCCACCACTAGCGGCAACATGAAAGGATAGGCTGTTGGCAATCGGCGTGGACCACCCTACGCCAATGGATGCCGCCACACCGGATGCGTCACCGAACGTTGTGCAACAGGATGGCTGCGTGGCCAGGCCACGGGACGGAAACGTGGCCGCCGCCATGCCGGCCATCGCAGTGACTGATAGCCGCGTTGTATCGGACGCATGTGCCGTTGCCATGAACAATGGCACCAGCATCATTGCGAGTGCTCCTCTGCACGTCATGATGTGTCCTTAAGGTCATTGGAATACTCCCTGCGCGTAACAAATCTAAACCAAGAAGAGTGTGGTTGCCCGTACGGCCGCAATCGATTGGAAATGTTTCGTTCTGCCGTCGTGAAAAACCGGCGTCTCGGTATATTGCCCGAATTCACATCGTTGGAAAGCACACGGCATTGATGGCATACGGAAATTGCACGCCGTCGTACGTCGCATTGCCAACGAAGAATGACATGAACGGTCAGCAAGAATTCCCACGATGGTTGATCGCAAAGGTCATGCAGTGTTCATGGTTATGTCAGGATTCCACATGATGAGCTTCGATGAATCGCTGCCCCAGAATGGGGAAAATGAATCTGATGACAGTGATGAGCCGCACATGGTCATCATTTATCTGGATACATCAGGCCTGCCAGATGAAGTGTACGAGCAATACGACATGTTGACGCTGGAAGAACAGCTTACGGAGGTCGTTGAACGTGAACAGCTCGGAGTATTCGATGGCAGCGAGTACGGGATGGATCGGGCGGCGTTGTTTTTGTTGGGCCCGGACGGCGAACGTTTGTTCGCAGGTATCGAGAGCACACTGCGAGCATATCCACTGTGTCAGGGCGCAAGAATTGTCATCGATAACGGCGATCCGGACGGCACCCGTCGCGAGCTGACGTTGTAAGAATGTGAAGGCCCTGCCGTGACGACATATCACGGCAACATTTTTCGTCGTTACGAGAAGCCCAGTGCACATTGATATATGACCATCCGTGACGCACTTTCCGCACTGGCACCCTGGTTGCCGGACGATCTCAACGGATTGGATGAGATATCGAAGACCGTAACCGTACCACGCTCGACCATCATTTTTCCCACGGACAAGCGCGTAACGCACGTAGCTCTCCTGATGGAGGGCGTCGTTCGGTCCTCCTATATCACAGCGCAAGGGACGGAAATCACCTATTGTTTTGCGTTTCCCGGTGACTGCATTGCGCCCTATTCTGCCGTGCTGACGGGGCGGACATCGATGGAAATGCTCACGTCGATAGGACGTTGTACCTTGACGTTCCTTCCCTTGGACGAACTTCTTCGTCGTGGAGAGACGTCCATGTCCTGGATGCGATTTTTCCGCATAATGGCCGAGCGTCAATACTGCGAGCTAGAGCGACACATCATGATGTTGCAGAAAGAAACAGCGGCAGATCGCTATCAGGAGCTCTTCGATCGACGTCCAGAGGCAATCCAAACCATTCCCCAGAAATATCTTGCCTCATATCTAGGCATTACACCGCGCCACCTCAGTCGTATTCGTGCCAGAAAGAAATAGACATTTGTCGTCGTCCGACGGTCCATGGGGCCGCGAAGTTTGCTGCGTTATTGATTTCATCATCATGTGGACGCACGCATGGCTCGGATACTCATTCTTGACGGACATCCCAATTCTGACTCGTACTGTTCGGCAATCGCCGATCGCTCCCTACTATCCGCCAGGCGCGCTGGCGCCGACGTACGGCTTCTGCGGATACGTGACCTTACGTTTGACCCCATTCTCCACCATGGCTACCGCAAGGCCATGCAGTGGGAGCAGGACCTGGAACTGGCCTGGGAAGCCTTACAGTGGAGCAAACATCAGGTATGGATCCATCCCACGTGGTGGGGTGGTATGCCTGCATCCATGAAGGGTTTTATCGACCGGCTGTTCCTTCCCGGCAAAGCCTTTGCGTCCAAGCCCAATACCATCCGCATCGATGGACTATTGCATGGCCGCAGCGCGCGTATCATCACCACACTCGACCAGCCGCGCTGGTGGTATCACCTAACCGTACGGGCACCGGGCATACACCAGCTGCGGGACGCAACGTTGCGGTTCAGTGGTGTGCGCCCCGTTCGTGTTACGGCGTTGGGCATCATCCGAACGTCTACGGCAGAACAGCGCGAACGGTGGCTGGAAACTGTGGACCGTACGATAGCGCGGGACGTTGAACGTGTCCTATGACATGTTCGCCGCCTATTCCATGATGCGGTGTTTCCATCGGTTGTAGGCAAACGAAACGCCCAGCAGGACCAATCCAAGGACACCGAACGACATCATCCGCGACGGTGTATCGAGGAAGCTCAGGTCATATAGGAAAACCTTCAATATTGCCACGGCCAATACGCCGATGCCGGCAAGGCGAATGGTGCGCTTGCGACGGACAAAACCCGTCACAACGGCAACAACACCGTAGGCAATCCATGCCACCGAAAGCGTGATATGTAAGGCATTCCACGATGGCTCCGTCGAGCGTCTGGCAGAGACTGCTTCGGCAATCTCGCGTTGCCATGGCAGGATGACTTCGGTGGACAGGATGGAGAAGCTCAGTACGCCGACGATGACGTTGGCCACGGACACCGCATGTTCCAAAGGCAATCGGTCCCGACGGCTCCGTGTTGCCATGATGAAGAACACCAGTACAAGAACTTCGATGGTAAATCGCGCATTCAGTATCACATCCAGTGTATCCGGGCGGACCATTGACCACGACGTCAGGAGCAGGACAAGTGCCCCCACGCCAGCAGACGACACAGGAATCACTCGCGACTGCGTCCACGAACGCGCAGGCACCAACCAGCCAATGATGGTTGATCCGATCGTAAAGACGGCCACACCGCACAACATCGCCCACCATGCATCGAGGGTGAACGGTGCATCGGTCGAAACCTGCGGTACCATCCTGACGATCCGAAATGTCTCCATTGCCATCAGGAATACACCGCCAAGGAGGACTGCCGATCGCCGCAATGGCAAGCAGCAGCAGCACGCCAGCGGCAACGATGACGTTGGCAAACGGATACAGAGGCCAATGATCGCCTATGGCAATGGTGAATGGTCCAATCAGCATCAGCACGCCAATACTTCCGGAGATCAGAACAGCCCACATGGCATGGATGGAGGAAATCATCCTTGCAATGCCAACGGCGCCAACACTGCAAGTGCCACGGCATCGGCCACGATCCAAGCCACGCCGTAGTCCTCTCCAGCAAGCAGGGTCACCACAGCGAACATGTATAGTCCAACACCGGACACGGACAACGTCACATCCATGGCCACGCCCGCCCGCGTTACGATTGTCTTGACAAGGGGCCCTGCCACAAGGAACAGCAGGAGAAATGCCGGAATGGTGGCGGCGGAGGAATCCGGGAAGGACGTCATGGTGCCTACAGCCAGCCAGCTGACCGTACCCAAGGCCGCTATGCTGGACAGGAAGGCCCAGCGCTTTACCATCAACACCGTGCCGATGATCATCATGTCGATGAGGGCGACGTGCGTCAACAAGCCAGTGGCACTAGGATTCGCGGAGCTAAGGATGGCAGGGACGAGCATTCCCGTTACCGAGGCAACCCCAGCAAGCCAGACGGACCGATGAGCATCGGCTTGCCACATCGTGACGAGTACACTGGCAAGCAATGCACAATAGGCCACCATAAACGGCACCAGATCATACCAGGCATAGGCCGCATGGATGGTCAGAATAAGTGCACCGGACCCCAAAGCCGCCACGGCCTGGCCCAGCGACGTCATCGAGCGTTTCTGCAAGCTGCGAGCCGCCACAAACGCGCCCGCGCCGGCCATTGTACCAATTGCAACGCGAACCCATTCCGTAATCCAGCCTTGGTCCACAGCCCAGAGGTAGAAATAGACCAAGCCGATGAGGACGGCTACCACACCGATGCGGCTAAGGATGTGGCCGCCAAGCAGGCTCTCAACATCGTTCGGCGTTTCACGC
>JALOMA010000167.1 GCA_025455735.1 Candidatus Kapaibacterium sp. | reverse complement strand
AAGGACGGCGGATCGCACATTGTGCTGTGTTCCCCGCACACGCGGGGATGATCCCACCACGGCCAAAGCGCAGACATCAACAACGATGTGTTCCCCGCACACGCGGGGATGATCCGAACGAAACTCTCCAAATCATCCGGATAGTTCGTCGCTACCAGCACATATGAGGTCGATCCTATCGGCGATCACTGTCGATCGCTTACGACGCTTTCTCTGCAACGCACGCTGGAATGCACGTGAGAGTGCCGTAGGCATGGTTCTTCAACGTGCTGGTTGTGCGTCGATGGCGATGGTGGATGACATTACCGCACAATTGCGAAATTCCGCACGCGGACTGTTCCGGATGTTGACAGGGCAATGATATAGTGGCCCTGCGGGAGTGCCGATACATCGGCCGTGAAACCGGAGCCCGTGGCCGTGCCACGGTGTGCCAAGGCCCCCGAATAAGAATAAATTTCGTATGAATCAATGGGATGGCTGCCACCTACCCAAAGCCGGTCGCTGGAACGGAAGTATTCCACAAAAACATGGTCGGATAGGGTGGTGGATGTACTATCCTGAACAGACACAGATCCGTCACGGATGGAGATGATGGGTGCCGTGAGGTACATGATTTCCCTGTCCGTATTCCAGCGTACCTCAAGGGAGTAATTATCGCCAGGGGGAACAGACGGGGCTACACGCCACAGCGTGGCCAAGGCGTGCGCAGGTACACTGTCAAGAATGGGATACCGATCCCCATTGCGTGTGAGCGTAAAGGCCAGTGTGCCCTCGACATTGGTACGCCACCGTACCGTAGCCGACGCGTCGCGTACCCACTCCGTCACTAGTTGGGGTGTACTGATTTCAATGAAGTTCGTTGATACTTCAAAACTGTCGACCGCAGAGTATCGGAATGAGAGATCTGCCGTGGTGGTTCGTGCCGTGCTGGCCCCTACATGCCAATACCACCACCCAGCCGCAAGGGGGCGAGATAAGCGTAGCTTGTCGGTGTCGATGACGGTGTCAAGGATCGGATCTCGAAGGTCGGAATGTCTGGACACCACGATGTGCATCGATCGGTGACGGCCTTGCGGACTCCAGCGAAATTGCGTGGCCATGGTCTCGCTGACCTTCTGACCCTTAATAGGATAGAGTGCCAACGGTGGGCGTGCAGTGATTTCGGACAGTGGAAATCCAAGACAGAACTCTCCCGCCGTGGTTTCTTCGGAAATGAGTGTTGTGCCACTCAGGCGTGTTGGCACACGATGGAATATGCTGTCGCCCCACGACCGACGGTAGAGGGAAAGGCCTTCCCGTATGTTCTGCCCAGTGTGCCTGATGTCGATTTCCAGAATCATGGCATGATTTGATATTCCCTCTACGATAACATCGGCACGCCATGTGAGTATGTCGGGCGATCGCTCCTCCGTAAATCTGGGTTCGACGGGTGCATAGTCGTAGGTACGAACTATCGTTGCGTTGTAGAATGCTCCGGCAAGTTTGCTGAATCGTAGGGTGATGCCCGTCGTGTCCGATCCTCTCCAGTATCGATACGTGTTACCTTGAAGCACATCATCGATACGTACCGTTCGCCGTGGGCGGCCTGGTGGCCACATACGATGTTTTTCGGCACGATAGGGGAACATGGCCTTGGGTAATGACGCCTCAAAAACAACCTGGCCGGTACTGTCTACTTCCGTAACGGCTGGAGAGCCCTGTTGTACGGCAGATCCCCATGCAATCAGGCGATTATTGTTCGGCAACGTTTGCATGCCACCCTGAATATTGGCGAAAACATCCGTTGCAGGACGATATTGCCAGACGCGACGACAAATTTTATTGACCTCGTCGAGCTCGTATTCTACTCCTCGGGAATACGGTGTAGGCTTCAGAGAGCCATTGTCGAACATCGAAATATGTCCGTTGGGCATTCTTCGTATGTCATGGGCATAGGAGAAATAGTGTGGATACTCCGATGGGTCTTCATCCAAGAACGTGAATTGGTTCAGTTTGCCACCGAGTACCCAAAGGACTTCTCCGGTCTCGCGATGGACCTTGACAATACACGATAAATGGCGAAGGCTTAGAAGCCAGTGGCCATCGTTGTCTTCCCATGCGGCATTGTTGTGAACATAACGAATCGCTGGAGCCGTAAGGTCTTCGAAGCTGGCGGAAATGGGAAGATGATCAATGCTCTTCCATTGAAAGACAACATTCCCAAAAGGATCTTGTTCCTGTAAAATGGCGGTTACGACATTTGCTGCTGGGTGTCCATTGGGAACGATGCTACTGCAATCTGCCGTAATATCCTCGGCACCAAGAACCATGCGGTTTCCATTGCCGAGCAGGTGGAAATCGTGTTGGGTGGTAGAATATCCGCGGCGTTGTTTTTCGGTCCGAATTGTTTGGAAGAGTGAATCGATGATGGTGACACCCATCTCCTTGGACGCCAAGTTGAAAACACCGAACTCTGTCCAAGCCATGCGGCCATCAGGCAGAATTTTGAAGTCGAAAGGGAAGTTTGTGCCGGTTGAGTGCCAGGCGACAAGTTTGCCGGTGCGATCGAAGACGGTGAGATAGCCGCCAAACTGTCTGGGGGAGACGCGGCTATTGGGAGCCAGGTAAAGAAATCCCTCGTGATTGGCTGTGTTTGTGGTGACGGTGAGCTTTGCCATGTCCGCTGGTTGGGCAACGGCACCAGTTTGCCACAAGCCAACGAGCACGGACAGGCAAAGGGCGAGTCTACAAACCCGTCGGGTGGCCATTGGCTTTCCGCCATTCGATGATGGGTTTAAATGGACCATACTTGTGTTGCTCGTTAGGGTACGGATCAGCGAAGGGGCCCATGTAGAAGTCTACGGGCCGTTGCTTGACGATGGGATAGTTCGGTGCATCCTTTGGCACGACGGGGCGCTGATGAAGTTCATCGCTGTTGATATATGCCGCTACGTCGAACGCTTCTTCATCCGTGAGAACTGGGGAATTCCAGGCAGCCAGGCCATGGGGCATGTTGTACTTGATGAACTGGGCGGATTTGATAACTCTATGCATACTGGACCCTGGCTGATACGAATTGGGGCCCCAGAGTGGCGGATAGGTATACTTCTTGCCGTCGGGGTCCAGAATGCCTTCGCCATCGATGCCGTGACAGCGCTGGCAATGTTGGTCGTAGACGTGTTTGCCACGAGCGGGATCCGCCATCCGGTCCGGATAGGTGATGGGGCCAAGATTGTCCCCGGGAAGGCGGCCGTCTGTTGGCACACCTGTTGCCAGCCACTTCATATACATGAGGATGGCATTCATTTCCTTGCTATCCAGAGGCATAGGCTTGCCGTTCAAGGGGCGTTCGATGCAATTGTTGACGCGTTCTGCGAGGCTGAGAATACGCGCCTCGCGCATGCGATATTGGGGATAGCGTGCGTGGCTTGACATCAAGCTTAGGCCATAGGGGCGTGTTCCAGCATCGAGATGGCAATTGGTGCAGGCCAGGAGGTTGCCAGCATATCGTCCGACGCTACCGTTAGGTCCCAGATAGTGCGGTGTATTGACGAGCAGTTCTCTGCCGTAACGGATCATGGAGCCAACGTCGTCCTTGGGAATCAACGACGTATCGGGAGGGGTAAACACTGCTGTGCTGGCGCTGTCCGTGCGGGCAGTCTTTGGTAGCCTCTCGGAGTGGTCGCAAGCGGTAAGAGCAACCAGGACAATGAAGAGCAGGGAGACGGGTATCATTGCTTGGCGGAAATAACGGGGAGTTTTGCCTTGCACCACGCTTCAAGGCCCCCTTGCAGATGGGCTACCTTGGTGAATCCCAACGAATCGAGCAAGCCCATCGCCGTTGCGGATCGGCGGCCGCGAGCGCATACAATCAACACCGATTGGTCGTTGGGCAGTGCCTTCACGCGATCGATGAATGACTTGCTTTGAAGTGGTATGTTGACTGAACCACGCAGGTGGAGGGAGTCGAATTCGCGGGGAGTACGAACATCAAGGACGAGCGTGCGTGGATGTTTCCGCATAAGGGCACGTGCTTGCTTAACGGTAGCGACTTCGCCCGCGTTCCCAATAGGTGCCGACAGGTGAAGGGCGAATGCAAGAAGAATCAAAAGGCGCATGGAGAACGAAGATACTTCACGGTTAACGATTGCAGCAACAACATCAGTTGGCCTTTCGAGTTACAGGGCGCATACAACAAAGGGAGCTTGTGGCTAACTTGCCCGATGCCGTTGAGCTTTTGCATCCTCGTCGTGGTGATTATCGTCTCCTCTCTTGGCTTGTCAGCGCAGGAGATGAAGTTCGCCCTACGAGACGACACGTCGTCCTACGTAAAGGTTCAGTTCTTTACGCAATTTTGGGCACGATACAACGAGAGCAACCCAGGTACCATGCAACAGGGGGAGGTTGCGGACGAGACATTCGACATTGGCATCCGGCGTGCTCGGGTGCAGGCTTTTGCGCAGATTTCTGAACGTGCATCGTTGTTCTTGCACTATGGATTCAACAACTACAACACGAACTTTGCCATCGGTCAGAATCGTCGACTTCAGGCGTTCTTTCACGACGTTTTTGGCGAGTATCGTCTGACCAACGACAACGCTGCAAAGATTGGCATCGGTCTCTCATTCGTTAACGGCCTGTCACGATTCTCGCAGCCGGCCGTGTTGGCCATGCCCACGGCCGACATCCCGGTATTTGGCCAGGCGACGGTAGAGCAAATCGATGTTTTTGGGCGCAAGCTAGGCATCACGCTCCGTGGCCAGATCGGCCCTATTGACTACCGCCTTGCCTTGAACGACCCCTTCCCAATAACATCGTCGGGCCAGCCTCAGCCGTTGGGGCCGTTTTCGAACTTCGCACAGGTCGGACATTCACTTCAGCAGCAGGCATATGTCCTTTGGCAGTTCTTCGACCACGAACCGCACGTGATCTCGAACATGGCTGGTGCCTATTTGGGCAAGAGGAAGATTTTTAATGTCGGCAGCGGCTTTATGCGCCAACCAAGGGCCATGTGGAGGTCTGCTGGGGCGGACACGATCCACGAGGACATGCTTCTCTTCGCCGTTGAGTCCATGATGGATATGCCCATCACGGATGGGGGCACCACACTTACCATGTATGGGGCGCATTTCTGGAACGACTATGGTCAGGGATACCTCCGATTCAACGGCGTCATGAATCCTGGGACGGCGCTCACGACGTCTCGTGACAGTTCGGCGTTGGCGCCGTTGACGAGGTTTGGACCCTCGTACGGCAATGCATTCCCCATGTTCGGGACAGGACGGGTTCTCTATGGCCATGCTGCAGTGTATTTCCCCAAGGTAGTAGACGTCGTCGGGCTTATGCCGTATGTGTCGTTCATGCATGCCAACTACGAACGATTGGCGAAGCCAATGAACGTATTTCATCTCGGCTGTTCGCTGCTGTTGGACGGATTCCGGACGCGTATAACCGTCGACATTCAGAATCGTCCCACCTTTGGTATAGACCCATTGGGCGGCACGTTGGAATATGGTCCTCGTAAGAACCAGTTCGTGCTGCAATATCAGCTTGTGATGTAGCGGTTTCGGGAACCCTGTACTCGATGCAATCCTCGTCGCTCTGTCTTACCGCCAGCGTACCTGCGGGGTGTATTCGTTGGTATCCCAGCCCAGGACAAACGTCCTGGGCTATCAAAGATCGACTCTCCTCGATCTGGACACATGTCCAGCTCGCGGTATTCACGGGTAGTCTACGAATGCACG
>JALOMA010000019.1 GCA_025455735.1 Candidatus Kapaibacterium sp. | reverse complement strand
GAAATATCGTGGCCAGTTCGAAGAACGCATGAAGGCTGTCATGAACGAGCTGGAGAAAGCCAAGGACGTCATCCTATTCATCGATGAGCTGCATACGATCGTGGGTGCAGGTGGTGCATCTGGATCACTTGACGCATCCAATATGTTCAAACCAGCTCTAGCCCGTGGTGATATCCAATGCATTGGGGCGACCACGCTGGACGAGTATCGCCAATTCATTGAAAAGGACGGTGCCCTAGACCGTCGGTTCCAAAAGATTGTCGTAGAGCCGCCTTCTGCCGACGAAGCGTTGCAGATTCTCGCCAATGTGAAGGATCGCTACGAAAAGCACCATGGCGTTCGCTACTCCGACGAGGCCGTGCGGGCGAGCGTCAAAATGGCAGATAGATACATTACCGACCGTTTCTTGCCTGATAAAGCCCTTGATGTGCTGGACGAGGCAGGTGCACGCGTTCATCTTTCTCATATCACCGTCCCCAAGGAGATTCTCGAACTCGAAGAGAAAATCGAGGCTCTGCGCGTGGAGAAAAATGTCGTTGTGCGATCCCAGAACTTCGAAGAAGCCGCCCGCCTGCGGGATCTCGAAAAGAAGGCCCTTGCAGAATTGGAGCAGGTAAAGGAGGATTGGGAAAATAGCGCTAGTGATATCGTACATGACGTCACGGAAGATGACGTTGCCGATGTCATTGCTATGATGACAGGTATTCCCGTAAATAGAATTGCGGAAAGCGAAACTGCTAAACTCCTAAAAATGGCCGACGAGCTTAAACCCGTCCCGGCCGATAGGAAGCTTCATGTTCCTGGGTCCTACAGGTGTAGGAAAAACAGAGCTGGCGAAGGCCCTTGCTCGGTACATGTTCGATTCAGAAGATGCCCTGATCCGCGTCGATATGTCGGAATACATGGAGAAGTTCGCCGTCTCTCGCTTGGTGGGTGCACCCCCTGGCTATGTGGGTTACGAAGAAGGCGGACAGCTGACAGAGAAGGTGCGACGGAAGCCCTATTCAATCATCCTCTTGGACGAGATTGAAAAGGCTCACCCGGATGTCTTCAACATCCTCTTGCAGGTGTTCGATGATGGTATTCTCACGGATGGCCTAGGGCGCCGTGTTGACTTCAAGAACACCATCATTATCATGACGTCCAACGTTGGCATGCGTGATGTCAAAGCAGGAGGTAAGATCGGCTTCACGGCAGATCAGGCTGCTGATGACTATGACAACATGAAGACAACCGTAGAAGAGACGCTCAAGCGGCTCTTTTCGCCAGAGTTCATCAATCGTATTGATGAATACGTCGTCTTCCGTTCCTTGAAAAAGGAACATATGGTGCGCATTATCGATCTCCAGTTGAAACAACTGCTGAAGCGCCTCTCCGACAGGAACATCACGCTTGACATCCAAAAGTCTGGTAAAGAATTCCTTGCAGACAAAGGCTTCGATGAAAAGTATGGTGCGCGTCCGTTGCGCCGAACCTTGCAGCGATTCGTCGAAGACCCAATTTCCGAGGAGCTTCTGAAGGGTGCCTTTGTTGACGGTAGCCTGATCAAGGGCAAGCTTGACAAAAAGCTGGGTCACTTGGTTTTCTCCGCGGCCAAGGTCAAGGCGGGAGATTCTCACGAAGAACCAGAAGAGTTGGAAACAACCGAAGAGTAATGGAGAATGTGACAACGATTTGAACGGGCGCCTGGTGCAAACCAGGCGCCCGTTCTTCGTTGTAGCACGACAAATACTCCATGCTCCATCTACAAGAAAAAGCCACGGTCCTTCGCCATACGTCGCAACGCTTGCAATACCACTTCGTCCATGGTTGAGGTGCTTCCAGGGTTCCGATGACGTGCCAAATAGTTTTCCCTCCTTGCTGCCAGCGAGGCAATGCGACCAATCACGTGCGTACGAAGCTTGGCCTGCCGTTCTACAACTGCCAGTCGATCCTTGGCGGTGAGATTCTTGAGTGAATCTGGCAAGGCCGAGGGCATAAGCTTCTCGAAATGGTCAGGATTCTGCATGAACAACTCCACGGCATCCCAGGAGGCATTGGCGTGGCCCATGGAAGACTTTGCCAGAAGTCGGTTCGAAAGAGCCGTCATCGAATTGCTCAGTGATGCCTTGTCCTGAGAAGTGCGGAGCTGTAAACGAGCTGCCGCAGCATTGCCGTACGGTATGGATGTGCCGTTCAGAATAATGTTGGCTTCCGCCAGGGAATCATCGTAGGGGGTGGCAACGTCGTCAATACGCTCAGATGCCGAGATGCAGCCGAAGAAGCCATTGCTGCAGGTTGCCAGGGACGGCCATTGATCGGATTCCCCCTGGAGTTTGCTGCCGCAGTGAAGCGTTATCGCGGCTATGTTCTTCCGTTGGACCGCATGGCAGGCTTCAGAGATGGTTACGGGGCCTTGTGCAAAGGGTTCGTTGCCCGCGATAATGATGATGTTGAATGATGCAGTGTCCGTTGCCCATCCCTCCATTGCAGCCGCCGACACTATTGCCTGAGGGCAGTGCTCTTTGCCGCCGTTTGTTGTCCGTGTAAACAGGTAGGCCGACGCGCTGTCCAGATCCGTCGTAAAACCTATAAGACGCGTTATATATCCGCTGCTGGCCGCCAACCTGTCATTTCCATATTCGTATAGCGCCAATTCGAATTGCGTTGGCTGGCCTTGATACGTTGCGCGCGAAAGTTCAGCAACGATTTTCCAGAGATATGCTTGCGCCTGGACAAGGAGCCCATCCATGGATCCGCTGGTGTCAAGCAGCAATGCCAGTCGTACTGTTGGCTTTGAGGCAGGCGAAGGACGATTCTCAGCTGCCAGAAGCCAAGGACAGCACGCGGCAATGACGAATACTGCAATGGAGGGAAGGAAGGACATTGTACACTCCTCAAGTGATGGGAATTCAACGGAGAGCTCCATGAAGTATGCACGGTTACACTGAGGGTGGCCACGTCTCGAAGAAAGAATAGGCCCATTGGTTCACGCCCCTACGACGGCAATAAAAAAGCAGATAGCCGGACGGACCGGCTATCTGCGATACCTAAGGTGTCAGCTTCGTCAGGAGCGACCGCTGGCGGCACGGTTCGTGCAGTATCATGCTGCTCCTATCCATGATACACGTGAACCGCACGAAGTGGATCGTCTTCTTACTTCTTGATCGTGAAGGAAGTCGTGGCGGATGGAACAGGTTCGGCTTCGCCACCACGTATGATGATCATGCTGCCCGAGGACGTGCCGGTAATGGACTGATTGGTGTTCGATGTGATGGTCGTTTGTCCAACATTGGCGGCAACAATGAAGGTTGAGCCCGTTTCCAAGGGGGTGAATACAAGGTTGACGGCTGACGCACCCTCTGCCGACCATTGATGCGTGCCAGGATTGTAGCCATAGTCATCGCTTGGAGCAATCGTTGCCACCACACTATAGGGGTTGCCATCTACAGTGGCTTGGCCTGAAAGCACCAACATGGTTATGGATCCCTGTTCGGTGTCTACGGGTTGAAGGGTGCCATATCCACGAATGGTAATCGGATCTGGGATGGAGGAAACATCGCTGAGATCAAGCGTCAAGGAGGAACCATTGTCAATAGGAGACTCATCATCGTCATCATCGGCATACAAGTCGTCTTCTACCCGCCGAACGCTGAACTGGCCGTTGTTAATGGACACCTGAGCGCCCGAGAGGGAAGCGAACGTGCCCGAAAAGGATCCTTCAATGGTGCCACCCACAGCGCCATAACGCGACACCGTCACCGTGCCTGACGTGGCGGCGTAGGCTGTGATAATCGCATTGGCTTGAGCGCTGTAGGCCATCTGAGCCGAGCCAGCAGTAGTGCCGATGGTGAAGGTGCCCGTTGATCGGCCAGGGACGACGATGGTGATGAAGGCAGGAAGCTCCTGCTCCGTCTCCGCGAGCGGAATGTCGGTGCCATAGATGTACGACCGTTGCTCGGCCGTATTGAACATCCCGGCAGAATACGCCCATGTGCGACTGAATGTGTTCGTGCCAGACGTCACGCTCATGCGAAACGTCGATCCCGTAGACGGGGCCGTTGGGGCTTCATCATCAGAGCAAGCAACCATAACAAGGGCAAGTAGGCCCAGACACCATAAACGCAGACAAGACATGATAAACTCCAAAGATTGAACAATGTACGTCGTGTGTTGGCTGCACGAACGGTTGGCCAGGAAACTCGTTTCGACACACTTTGCCTCTTTCTCCGAAGTCAAACAGCGAACGAAACGCGAACCAACAGGAGAGATTGATCTGCGCGTGGGTGGCCAGCGATGCGTCGTATCTTCGCATATGACGACGTTTACCTATGATGATCTTCAACGCTACCTGCGCCAACAGCGCGAGATGTATGGCCAAGTTCTTTATGTGGATCCCCAGGAAGAAGGTCTGCCGCTTGCCGAGCCGCATCGTGCCGACGATGTGGTGACCATGGACCATCCCGAAGAAGAACCGCGGCCCCCTTCCACACTGAATAAAGAGTGGCAGGCGGCAGATACCTTAGACGCCCTTCACGAGAATATTCATACCTGCACGAAGTGTGAGTTGGGCTTCTCGCGGAAATCCTTCGTCTTTGGCAGCGGCAATCCGAACGCCGATCTCATGATCGTTGGCGAAGCTCCAGGGGCCGATGAAGATGAGCAGGGCTTGCCGTTTGTAGGCAGGGCAGGGCAGCTGCTGACAAAAATCCTCGAGGCGATCCATTTTCGTCGGGATGAAGTCTATATCTGCAACATCCTCAAATGTCGTCCCCCCAACAATCGCAAGCCCTTGGCAACGGAAACCGATGAATGCGAGCCTTATCTGCATAAGCAGATTGCGCTGGTTCGCCCACGATACATCCTCGCGCTCGGACTTACGGCCGCCAATACCCTTCTGAAGAATAAGGAAAGCATGTCGGCATTGCGTGGGAAAACCCACTCCTACCAGGATATCCCATTGCTCGTTACCTATCACCCTGCAGCACTGCTGCGAAACCCTGAATGGAAGAAGCTGGCCTGGGAAGATGTTCAGTTGCTGCGCCGCTTGTACGATTCGAAAGTATAACCATGATGAATATTGCCGTTGTGCTCGGGGGCATTAGCCCCGAGCGTAATATCTCGTTGCTGAGTGGGCGTGCCGTTGTCAAGGCCTTGCGATCGCGTGGCCATACCGTCGTGGCCGTTGATCCTTCACTTGGGACCAATTGCATCGTCGATGATGCCTTTCTACAGGCAGCCACGGCTGCACCCGTCTCGGACGCCGAACTGGCGGCGTTTTCGCCGCGCCTGCTGGTTGACTCCATCATGTCCCCAGCATTCGACGGTATAGATGTTGTATTCATCGCTCTTCATGGTCGGTACGGCGAAGACGGTTATGTACAAAGTCTGCTCGATCTGCGTGGCCTGCGATATACGGGGAGCTCGATGCTGGCAAGTGCTGTAGCTATGGATAAGGCCACCACAAAACTGCTGTTTGCCACTGCGGGCATTCCTACTCCACACTGGGTAACGGTTGCTCCTGGGCAGGCAGCTGATGGCGATCTGCTGGAGTCCATTCGCAAGGAATTGCCTGGTTCATTGGTCGTGAAACCCAATGATCAAGGGTCTACCGTTGGCATGACCATCGTCGATGACCTATCGCTGGACGCGTTGGCTGATGCCATTCGGCTCGCCGGGCGATTCTCCGAGATTGTCTTGATTGAAACCTTCATCCCTGGCCGTGAGCTCACCGTTGCTGTGCTCGACAATGAAGCACTGCCAATCGTGGAGATTGCGCCGAAAGCAGGCTTCTACGACTACGAAAACAAATACACGAAGGGGAATACCGAGTATCACTGCCCAGCAGAGCTTTCGGACGACCTTCGGGACTACATTCATAACCTAGCCACGGCAGCCCACGGCGTTGTGGGATGCCGTGCGTACAGTCGCGTAGATTTTCGACTGACGCCCGAAGGCCAGGCCTTTTGCCTGGAAGTGAATACCATTCCTGGTTGCACCGAAACATCGCTGGTTCCCATGGCCGCCCGTGCGGCTGGCATGGAATTCGACGAGCTTTGCGAGGAGATCATCAGGCTGTCGCTCGCATGAAACTGCTCTTGACATGCCTCCTGGCGTGGGCCCCCATGGCAGCTGCCCAGGATTCAGCCGCCGGAGGACGGATTCTCCTCCAACCGTTTCTGGGAGGGGGCCTTGCCACCATCACGAGTGACGTTGTGGGGCCAGACTCGCCAGAGGGCTCCCATCAGCGAACGACGTTAACGCCAGCATTCAGGATAGGCTTGGACGCCGGCTACGACGTCCTGCGCGCCGACGCTTGGACGGTGTCCCTGAGGATACGCCTTGCGTCTGAACGGTCAGCTGAAACTGAGGCCGTCGTCCATACGCATCGTGATGTCATTCCAGCGACCGAATCGTCGCCGGCTATTGTTGTGCTGACGGACCATGGCGTCCGCCATCGGGCGGACCGACTTGATGTTGGAGGCCTCATCACCGTGGCAGCCACCAGTTTTCCGGTTCGGATGTCGGCCGGTGTGACGACGTCCATTCGCCAGCAAGGAACCGTCACGGAAGTATATCGCGAGTTGTCGCGAACGCCACTCGTAGAGCAACGTATAGACCACGATGAAGCCCTTAATGAGGCTCTCTCGACGCGATTTGTGACGGCACGGACGGGCGTGCTGTTCAGCGTGGAGCTTCCCGTGACAATTGGATCGATCGTTCTCGTTCCCATGATTGACGCCGATATTCAGGTATCTGCAAGCATCGAAGACGATATCCCGTATCGGCATCATCTCTTCAGTGCTTCAGTAGGCTTGCAGTGGAAGTTGTAGGCAGGACGTTGGAACGCCGTAGTTTTGCCAGGAATGAACGTTCGCCACATTAATGGAATGCCGTGAAAACCATTCAGCTGACTGGTATTGGCAATGCACTTGTCGACATTGAATATCGGGTAACGCCAGAAGAGTTGGAGGCCTTTGGTGTACAAAAGGGAGCCATGACGCTTACGGAACCCCAGCGCCGCGCAGAGATACTGGCATCCCTTGGAAGTCGTGAGGCCCATAAGAGCAGCGGTGGTTCTGCTGCCAATAGCATCATTGCCTTTGCCCAGTTCGGCGGAACGGCAGCGTATGTTTCCCTGCTCGGTGAGGATGCTGATGGCCGCCATTATGCCGATGAGTTTCGGCAATTGGGTATCCATCTCGAAGCGCCCCTCCTTCCAGGGCTGGAAACAGGTACATGTGTCGTATTCGTGACGCCAGATGCCGAACGAACACTGAATACGACCCTTGCCGCCAATATGCATTTTGATCGATCCCACGTGCGGGAAGATCTCATTAAGGCGTCGGAGTGGATTTATATCGAAGGTTATAAACTAACGGATGATAATGGTCGGGAAGCGGCGGATGTTGCTGCGTTCTACGCCCGAAAACATGGAACTCATCTGGCCGTGAGTTGCTCTGATGGGTTTATTGTGGATGTTTTTGGAGATGCATTGCGAGAACTCCTCAAGAGTGCCACCATGGTGTTTGCCAACGAAACCGAGGCTATGGCTTTATCTGGTGAAGGCCAAGCCAAGGATGCATTTGCTCGCCTTGCCAGCGTGTATCCCAATATGGCAGTCACCATGGGCGACAAGGGGTCGATCATCCACTGGAATGGTGATATTGTAGAGATACCTGCGTATACCACCACGCCGATCGATACCATTGGCGCTGGAGACATGTATGCCGGCGCATTTCTTTATGGTGCCGTACATCGCTATCGTCCGGAGTATGCGGGCCGCCTGGCATCGTATGCAAGTTCGCTTGTTGTTTCGCAATACGGACCACGGCTACGGACGTCGCATCTGGACGTGCGCGATAGCATCCTTTCTTCTGCTGAGACGCTGCCGTGAACAATCGCCCTTACGCTGCCGTCATGGTGGCCATCGCTTTGTTCATCGTGTGGCAGGGCCCCCTTCCACTGAAGATGTATGGGCAAAGTGGGATTGACTACTCGGAATTCAAAAAGAAGTTGGAGCCCTACTTTGCAGACGAGCTGGTAGAGGACATCACGACTGCCATGCCTCAGGGAGCAAGCTTCAAGATTTGGGGATACGATGTTGGAGACTTTTCGGGCGACGGCATCAATGATGTTGCCGTATCCGTAAATGTGCTGGGCACGCGACGGCGCGAATCCATCGTCTACCTATTCATCGATAACGAGGGCTTTCTCGTCAACGTTGCCAAGTTCCCGCTGACATATGTGGACCTACCCCTGGAAGTTGGCGTTGCCATGCGTGATGGTGCGTGCTACGTCACGCAGAAACTCAAGGCCGATCATTGGTTGATCAAGGGTTATCAGTACCGCGAAGGCGCCCTTGTCCTCTTGGATGAGTTTGTAAGCGACAAAGTAGACAGTTATGGTCATGAAAGTTATGTGAACTACACCACCTTGGAATCCAGGGAGCGATTTCTGGACGCCAAGGGTGTGGAAGTAGCAAAAGCTGACTATTTGAATCTGCCGGCATACTCGCGTGGACGCCAGATAGTGGCAGGCTATCGGGACGACATTATTGTGGACCGCATTCGCAACGTACACGATGGTGCCTTCTGGTGGTCTGGTCCAGACGACGCATCGTTCACGGGCAAGGTCGTCTACGACGATGACTACCTCTATTTGCGGGTTGATGTACGCGACTCGTCGGTCATCACAGGCCGGTGTGACAGCTGCGCGGCCGATCGGCTGGACGTCTGGTTTGACATAACGCCGCCGGACTCCGTAACGGGCTCCAGACGGATTGGCCGCGACGACCGTGGCAAATTGATGTTTCGAGGCGTCAGCGATTCGGGCCTCTATGCCCTCAGTATCCGCATTGGTGATTTTGAGGATGTACGCCCTTCGGTGCGGGTGCGAACGACGGACGAGTTGACGGAGAGCCAGCAGGAAGCAGTGCAGAGGATCCGCGTCGTAACTACTTTGCGATCAACGGGATACGTCGTAAAGGTGCGTGTTCCGTTCCTCCTGTTCGGCTACGAGCGCGTTCCGTTGGATGACCGTCTTGTGACGGAGATGGGGTGTACGATTGCCCTCTACGATGTGGATAATGAGTTCCGTGGCGACGAAGTCTCCGTGATTGCAACCAGTGCCATCAATACCCTGCAACCTGGCACCTATGGTGCTATACGCTTCATACCGGACGAGCTCTGGTACGGCGAGACGACGAACATCTTTGCTGATGCCGTTTTGTCCTACTTGCGGGAGTTGGGCTTCTAAGAATGTCGCGAGCCTTGCCTCACGTTTTGCCGTGTGGCCTATCCCACCTAATTTTGCGCGCCTCGTGTATTAGTCCAATGGACCAACCAACACCACAGCCCGGGCAGCGTACGGTCATGCAACAGCTTGCTCCGTATATGAACTTGGGTACTCAATTGACAACGCCCATCCTTGTGATGGGGGCCGTGGGGTGGTATGCCGACGAACAGTGGCACACTACACCAACATGGCTTGTAGTCGGTTTGGTTGCTGGTATTGGACTTGGTGGGTTCCAGTTCATTCGAACGGTACGCCGCCTGACACGGGACGACGAGCAACAACGAATGAAACGAGGAAACAGTGGATCCTAATGGTCCTCTTGTAGCAGTGGCCGCTGCCATAACTCTTTGCGCTGTGAATACGGCCGTGGGGTACGTTGTGGCAAAGAAGGCATTCGACCGTGAACTCAATACCTTCCTAGGGATGGTGTTTGGCAGTCTTGCCGTGAGGCTTGTTATTGTCGTTGCTGTCGTTTATGTGTTGATCGGCCGTGTTGGACTACATCAGCTAGCATTTTCCCTGACCTTCGTCATCGTTGGATTCCTGCTCATCATGGGCGAGGTCCTTTTTTTTCACACATCGTACGAGAAAAAAAAGTCTCGGTCACGGCGTCCAGTATCAGAGCTGTTAAAAAAAAAGGTTGAGTCCATGATGCGTCACCCATACGAATTGGCACTTGCATGAGTACAGATACAACATCTCTTGGGCAGCATGGCAACAGTGCCGCACATGGCACGGCACACGGTGCCCATGGCGCCGAGCACAAGGAGATTGAGGGTGGCGAGGTGTTTACGCATCTCATCAGCGAGTTGGGCGACCATCACGAGCTGAACATCTTCTTTGGTCACTTCGACGTGTTGCCCATCATCCTGATTGACGATGGTGTACATTTCTATCCAAACACGCATGCGATGGAGGAAGCAGGTGCCTACACTCTGCATCACCCTCAGGCGCCCCATAAGTTGGTAAGTACCACGAAGGTGGATGCCGCCGGCATGCCGGCGAAACCAACCTTGGACATGTCAATCACGAATCTGGTAGCCTATCAGTTCCTTGCTGTGGCGATTATCACCACGATTCTTTTGGTGATTCGCGGCAAGTATAAGAAAACGCCGCTGGCTGCTCCCACTGGATTGCAGAATGTCATGGAGCTTTTGGTGGTATATGTGCGGGATCAGGTCGTACGACCCAATGTGGGTACCGACAAGCGTACGGAGCGCCTGATGCCTTACTTCACTGCTCTCTTCTTCTTTATTCTGGTCCTCAACCTGATTGGCTTGTTGCCTGGGGCACACGCAGCCACGGGTGCATTGGGTGTGACGGCAGCGCTTGCCATAACCTCGTTCTTAATCACGAACTATATAGCCATCAAGGACGCAGGCATTGGATCGTGGGCCCATCACCTTTTGGGTGGTGCTCCCATATTTCTGGCGCCAATCATGTTGCCTATCGAGATTATCTCCTTGTTCACCAAGCCCTTCGCATTGATGATTCGTTTGTTTGCGAACATGACGGCTGGCCACATCGTGATTCTCTCCCTGCTCGGCCTCATCTTCTTTTTTAAGAGTTGGGGAGCCGTGCCTGTGTCGGTGGCATTTTCTTTGTTCATTTATATGCTTGAGCTTCTCGTAGCATTCTTGCAGGCTTACATTTTCGTCACCCTGACGGCTGTGTTTGTTGGGTTGGCATTGGGAGACCATGCAAAGGATGACGATCATGGAGCACATGCACACTAAGGCCGAAATCAATAGTCGAACCATCAACCACATTTCTCGTTTCCAGGAGGACCTTTAATGGCACCCAATTCATTTGCTTGGCTTGCAGCCGGTCTCGGCGTCGGCATCACCGTATTTGGCGTCGGCACGGGCATTGGCCGTTTGGCCGCCGCTGCTCTTGAAGCCAGCAGCCGTCAGCCAGAAAATGCCGGCGACGTTCGCACGACGATGATCATTGGTGCAGCACTTATCGAAGGTGTTGCACTGTTTGCATGCGTTATCTGTATCATCCTCGCCAACAAGTAAGCTATCTCGTTCGTGTGCCCCCAGGTCTTGCGACCTTGGGGGCACTCCGTTACACTCGTTGATTCTCCAACGACCTATCCCAAAACACCATGCCGTCGTTTCTTGATATCAACCCTGGCCAGATCATCTGGACCCTCATCATCTTTACCATATTTGTCGTGATTGTGGCCAAGATGGGCTGGAAGCCCATGATTGAAGGCCTCAAGGCACGGGAAAATGCCATTCGGGACAGCATTACTGCTGCCGAGACGGCCAGTCGCGAAGCCCAGGAGACTCTCCGCGAGGTACGCGAGAAGATGACGAAGGCCCAACAAGAGGCCATGGACGCAGTCCGCGAGGGGCGTGTCCAAGCCGAAAACGTCATCCGCAAAGCAGCGGAAGAAGCCGAAGCTATCAAGCAGCAGAAGCTTGTGGAAGCTCAACGGGAGATTGACCGCTCCAAGGATGAAGCCATCAAGGTTCTTCGTGCCGAAGTGGCTTCTTTGGTTGTTGATGCAACGGAAAAACTCATCGGTAAAAAACTTGATGGTGATGATCACAAGCGCATCATCGAGGCTTCTGTTAACGAAATCAGCAAGAACTAAGCCCACATGCCATTTCAACGTATTGCCCGTCGATATGCCAAGGCACTGCTGGAAAGTGCCTTGAAGGAGCAGTCTGCTGATAGAGTTGAGCAGGACGTGGACGCAATTCTCCGTGCTTATGCTTCTTCACCTGATTTTCGGATGATGATGCGCTCGCCGGTGATTCAGGCCTCAAAAAAGGCGGCGATTTTCGACGAGC
Source organism: Candidatus Kapaibacterium sp. (assembly GCA_025455735.1). Taxonomy (GTDB): domain Bacteria; phylum Bacteroidota; class Ignavibacteria; order Kapaibacteriales; family Kapaibacteriaceae; genus JALHPC01. The sequence continues at coordinate 8,510 of JALOMA010000019.1, read as the reverse complement.
TTTTTGGAGCCACCATCTCGCCGTTAACGCGCAACTTCCTGGTTCTGCTGTCCGAAAAGGGCCGCGAAGGAAACATCGTAGATGTAGCTGCCGAGTTTCGGGCTCAGCTGGACGTGTATCGGAAGCAAGTGCGTGTTGATGTTACCTCGGCTGTGGAGCTCGGTGATTCCGAACGCGCTAACCTAATTGCCGCAGTGACGAAACGCCTTGGCAAACAGGTTCTTGCCACGTTTAGTGTGGATAGTGGCCTGCTTGCGGGCGTGCGGATCAAGGTTGGCGATACCGTCATTGACGATTCGTTGCATCACCAACTCCTGCGCCTCCGTTCTACGCTCGCCATGGGCGCTCCAACCAATAACTGAAAAACAAACACTTGATCAAGGAACCCTACAATGGCTGATGTACGTCCGGAAGAAATCTCCGAGATCCTTCGCCGACAGCTCTCGGGCTTCGAAAAAGAGTCCGACATTTATGAAGTGGGCACCGTCCTGCAAGTTGGTGACGGCGTTGCGCGCGTCTATGGCCTTACAAAGGTTATGGCGTCGGAACTCGTAGAGTTCCCCAATGGCGTAATGGGTATGGTGTTGAACCTTGAAGAAGACAACGTTGGTTGTGTTCTCTTCGGCGATGATCGCCTGGTCAAGGAAGGCGACCAAGTCCGGCGAACTGGACGCATCGCCTCCGTGCCAGTAGGTGAGGGTCTGATTGGTCGCGTCGTAAACCCGCTAGGCGTCCCTGTTGACGGAAAAGGTCCCGTTAAGGAATCAGCGATGTATCCGATTGAGCGCCAAGCTCTTGGTGTCATCGACCGTCAGCCAGTTACCGAGCCACTGCAAACGGGTATCAAGGCGATTGACTCGTTGATCCCCATTGGTCGCGGGCAACGCGAGTTGATCATCGGTGACCGCCAGACGGGAAAGACGGTGGTAGCTATCGACACGATCATCAACCAAAAGTATACCCATACCAAAGAAGCTGCCGAGCTCGGTATCAAGCCAGTCTTCTGCGTTTATGTCGCAATTGGCCAAAAAGGCTCCACTGTGGCCAACGTCGTGTCCACGCTGGAAAAATATGGTGCCATGGAGTATACGACCGTTGTTATGGCAACGGCTTCCGATCCTGCACCGCTGCAGTACATCGCACCATATTCTGGCTGTTCGATGGGTGAGTTCTTCCGCGACAATGGCCGTCATGCCCTTGTCATTTATGACGACCTTTCCAAGCAGGCAGCAGCCTATCGGCAGGTATCCCTATTGCTCCGTCGTCCACCAGGACGTGAAGCGTATCCTGGAGACGTGTTCTATCTCCACTCACGCCTGCTGGAACGTGCTGCAAAGCTGAGCGATCGCCTTGGTGGTGGCTCCCTGACAGCGTTGCCCGTTATTGAAACGCAAGCGGGTGACGTATCAGCCTATATCCCAACGAACGTTATTTCGATTACGGACGGCCAGATATACCTTGAACCAAACCTGTTCAATGCTGGGGTTCGTCCTGCCCTCAACGTTGGTATTTCCGTATCTCGTGTAGGTGGTAATGCCCAAATCAAGGCAATGAAGAAGGTCTCTGGCCCCTTGAAGCTTGAATTGGCTCAATATCGTGCCTTGGAAGCATTTGCAAAATTCGGATCGGATCTTGACAAGTCCACGCAGCAGCAGCTGCGCCGCGGTGCCCGTCTCATGGAAATCATGAAGCAGGCACAATATTCTCCGTCGCCTGTTCAAGAACAAATTGTGTCCATCTGGGCGGTTACCAACGGATATACCGATGAGTTGCCCGTCGAACATGTGCGCCGTTTCGAAACGGAACTCATGGATTTTGTGCGCAATGCGCATCCAGACCTTCCCGACATGATTGCCAAAGGCAAGGATCTCTCCGACGATGTAAAGGCGCGTCTGAAGTCCGTTGTCGAAGCATTTGCTGAACGCTTCGCTGCAACCATTGCTGCATGATCGTACGAAGAAGACCATGATCATCCTTACTGGCGGAGCGGGATTTATCGGCAGCAACGTCCTTGCGGCGTTGAATGCAGCTGGCCGCCGGGACGTTCTTGTCGTGGACTCGTTAGGTACGGGTGACAAGTGGAAGAATCTCGTCGGCCGTTCGTTCCTTGACATCGTCAGCAAGCAAGAATTCCGAGATCGCATGGCGCTCGAAGAATTTGATGGTGTGGAAGCGGTAATCCACATGGGTGCGTGTTCTGCCACAACGGAGCGCAATGCCGACTACCTGTTGGATAACAACTTTCGATACAGCGTTGACGTGGCAGAGTTCGCCATGACTGTGGGAGCCCGCTTTATCTACGCTTCATCGGCAGCAACGTATGGTAATGGATCGCGCGGATACAGCGACGACACCACCGACCTTCAGCCCTTGAATATGTATGGATACTCCAAGCATCTGTTTGATGATTGGATACGGCGTAATGGTTATGAGCAAAACTGTGTGGGTTTGAAGTTCTTCAATGTGTTTGGTCCAAACGAAGAACACAAAGCAGACATGCGAAGCATGGTCTCCAAATCCTACAGGCAGATCATGCAAACAGGTCGAGTATCCCTGTTCAGGTCCTCGCACCCAGACTATGCCGATGGTGGCCAGATGCGGGACTTCATCTACGTCAAGGATTGTTGTTCCGTGATTCTAGAGCTTCTTGGTAATCCGTCCATCAACGGTCTCTACAACTTGGGCACGGGTGTGCCTCGCACATGGAACGACCTCGTTGCCGCAGTATTTGCGGCGCTACAAGTGCCGTGTGCGATCGACTATGTGGACATGCCAGCAACGCTTGTGGGGCAGTATCAGAACTACACATGTGCCTCCGTTGACAAGCTGACGAGCGCCTTGCCGCGTGCCACGTTTACGCCGTTGGAAGACGCAATTGCTGACTATGTGTCGAACTACCTCTCGAAAGAGTGGTCCAATCTCTGATTTCGAATCCCTGATACGCATCCATCATGGCAACCCTCCGCGAAACTCGAAGCCGAATTGTTGCAATTCGCAACACCTCGAAGATTACTCAAGCCATGCGAATGGTGGCAGCCGCCAAGTTGCGCCGTGCTCAGGATGCAATTACGGCGGCACGTCCTTTTGCTGAAAAGCTCAAGCAAATCCTGGGCAACCTCGCAGCAGCCGAAACGGATTTTGTGCACCCATTCTTCGAGGCACGTCCAACGGTGAAGTCCATAGCCTTGATCGTTGTGTCGTCGGACCGTGGCCTCTGTGGTGCCTTCAATACTAACCTGCTTCGTACCGCATCGCAGCGTATCATTGACCTCGCTGCGGCACACCCTGAAGCAACCATCAATGTAGTTCCCGTGGGACGCCGTGCAACCAATGCCTTCCGTCGGCGCAGCGAACATGTCGTCACAGAGATGCCGGACGTCTTCCTTCGCTTGGATTATTCTACGGCCACATCAATCGTGGACATTGTCAGCAATGGTTTTCTCGCCGGCCAGTTCGACCATGTAGAAGTCATCTACAACGAATTCAAAAGCGTTATCCGTCAGGAAGTGCGAACGCTTCAATTGCTTCCAATTCAGGCAACCACCACTACCGCAAGTGCTCATCCTGTCGATTACATTTTCGAGCCAACGAGGGTTGACATTCTGGACACGCTCCTGCCCATGTACCTGAATACACAGGTGTGGCGCACGCTGTTGGACTCGAATGCTGCCGAGCAGGCCGCGCGCATGATGGCCATGGAGAATGCCACAAACAACGCCCGAGACCTGATCTCCAGCCTTCAGTTGTTATACAACCGCGAACGGCAAGCAGCCATTACAAAAGAAATGCTCGAAATCGTTGGCGGCGCAGAAGCGCTCAACGGATAATCTGCAAGGGCTGCTACATGTTCACCGTACGCGCCCTCTTTCTTGCCGCATCTTTGCTCGTTGGACTGTGGGCATTGGTTTCCTGCGAAGTAGATTTTTTCACTGCAAAGCGTGGTAAGGACGCTGTCCTGTACAACCCGTATCAGCTTTGGTGGGAAAACAGGTTGGCGTTCTATTACAACAAACTCGATTCGTTCTCGAAAATCACGTCGCCGGTCAAGAAAATGACCATGCGCCACGCTTTCAACTTCGACCTCATCCGTTTGATCGATGAACGTCTACGCGTTGGGGATACACTCTTGCTTCCCCCACGCGCATATGCCAACTCGTATACTGACGGTCGTGAGGCTATTTGGACTGACGTGCGTATCTATCGTTACTTATCCAATTCAACAACGCCGCTGGTAGCGTGGGAAAATGTGGGCCGAAGGCCAAAGGCCAACATCGCTGTTGCTTTGGTTAATGGAGAATTCGAACTTCTGCGCAGGGGTGATGCGCCTGAACGCTATGACTCATTGGTAGCTGTCTATCAAAAGGCCTCCCAATGATCTCGATTCCAGGGCTGTTCGTAACGGTCATCTTGCAGTTCCTCTTGGGGTTGGGCACACTGGGCCTCTTCCGTGCGCCACTCCGTCGCAGCTGGAGTGTGCCCCTCGCGATGATCATCGGCATGTACGGCCATACCGTTGCCCTGCTCCTCTGTGATGTCTTTGCGCTGCCAATCAATGGCACAGTATCGACAGGGGCTCTGTTCGTGGCTACGGTGCTTGTTCACGCATATTGGCCTCGTGTACGCCCTTGGTATGGCGACCTTGTCAACAAACCATGGAAGCCAACAATTCGGCTATATGATCTGCCAACCTTTGCCATGCTGGCGTACATCATGTACATACCCTTGTGGGCGTCATGGTATTGGCCCGTAACGCCTTTTGATGCCATGGCTGGTATCGACTTGGTTGCCCGGCAAACGCTTGTTGATCAGCGTATCGACAATGCAGTCTTCTACGACCCCTCTTTGGAAGGGTTCCTTTCGAACCAGCCCTTCTACGCACCATTCGCCATGCTTATGCAAGTCATCATACGTGCGCTTGGCGTTCAAATGGGGCAGGCTTGGTTGGGTGTTCTAGCTGTAGCCCACGTATCATTCCTTTGGATGGTGCTGCGGTCATACATCAAGCCGTTCGTGGCGAACATCGTCGTCTTACTGCTAGTCATGGTGCCAGAAGTTCATGGATACATGTACCTGCTTCAGACGGACTTCGCAAACAGCGTCTTCATGACGGCTGGTGTCGTTCTGATGGCTGCGGGCATGCAATCATCGGACAAACGCTTTCTCTTTACGTCAGCAGTCTTTTTTGCGGCAGCATGTTGGTCTCGTTCCGAAACGATACTTCTTGTTGGTTTGGGCTGTTGCGCCATGCTTCCATTGATGTGGAAGGAATTCGGCCGGAGGATTGCACTGCAGGTGGTAGCTGTGATTGGCAGTGCATCGGCAGCCAGCTTTGCCTTGTGGCATGGACTTTACTACTACGTCATCCTGCCTGTCAAGCCAAATGTTCAAGCCGAAGTGAACGAAGTTTCGGTTGGTGTATTTGACGTGCTGTGGAGGCTGATTCTTGTTGCAAATGACCCCGCAATTTGGGGCGCAACATTCATTCTGATACCGCTTCTTATTGTATTGTCCTTCATTGCGTCCTACGCGAATGCATGGCCCCTTTCCCTCGGTACGGGCAGGTACGGCAACACTACGATTGCGGTGTGGTTTGTTGCGATCGCGCTCGGGTTGATTGCCACTGGTGCCTTGTTCTCGTCTGCAATTGTTGAACAGACGCTCCGCCGAGGTATATTCAAGCTCATTCCGCTGATGTATCTCCTGGTTGCCACAACCCCACTGCTTCAGCGTAGCGCACAGGCGTTGGAATCGTGGGAGGAGCGAAAACGACGATGATAGAAGTTCTGCCCAAATGGCTGGTGTTTGGCTGCGGCGTCCTCATCACGCTTACGGGCATGATGACGTTGGGTGCTGTGCTCAACCGCATTTTTATTGGCATGGCAATTCGGCGATTGATTGCAAGCATCGGGAAGGAGTCATTGCCGCCGTTTTCTTCGGGTCTCGTGGCCAGCCTGCCCGAACCAATCCAGCGCTACTTTCACTATGCATTAAAGACCGGGCAGCCCAACATTCGCTATGCCGTGATTTCCCAACAAGCACGGTTCCGGCATGGTCCTGGCAGACCGTGGTTCGACGTTACAGCAACGGAGTACCTTTCCGGCATGGAGCCCGGTTTTGTTTGGGATGCGCGACTTACCCATCGTTGGTACTGGTGGCGTACGGCCATCCTATCCTACGTTCAAGGAAGGGGCCGCGGCTACATCAAGCTTTTTGGGTCGGTCACCCTACAGGACGTGGATGGCCCCGAGACCAACGTTAGCATGCTGTTCCGTATTCTCAGTGAAATGGTCTGGCTACCCACAGGATTACTACCTACCAAGACGTTGCGGTGGGAGGCGATTGACAGCACGCAAGCAAAGGCCACTATTGTAGATGGCAACACGACTGTAACGGCCATCATCCACGTCAATGATGTCGGTCAAATTGATCGCATCGTGACGACCGACAAGTATCGCGACATGAAGAGTGGATTCGAGCAAACAAAGTTCACGCTTCTTTGCTCGGAATATCAGGAGCGTGATGGAGTCATGATTCCAACGGAGGTTGACTTCGTCTGGAACCTCGCCGACGGGGACTTCACGTACGGCGAGTTCAACGTCCTGGATATTCGTTACTATGTTGACTGACGGGCCTTGAGGTAGGCTCGGGGGACGCTGCAGAGTTTGTCGAATAGCGACGTTGAAGCCCTGCCTAAAAACACGTTGTAGTCCATGGCCTCCACGCGTCGAAGAATCTTTCGATAGTTCATGCTCATCAAGTGTACCGTTACCCGGCTATCACGTTCGAGCATAGGAATGCCGCTGTCTGCAGAGACGTAATAGCGTTCTGCGCGGTCCACGTTAAACTGGATGTAATCACGAAGGGCAGGTGACCACCGATGGTTCAGAATATCATCCTCCGTAATTCCGTATTCACCTAGCTCCTGCAAGGGAAGATAAATGCGACCCTTTGAAGCGTCTTCCTTCACGTCGCGAATAATATTCGTCAGCTGCATGGCAATTCCGAGGTCAACGGCATGCGTCAGGGCCTCTGGTGACGAGTATCTGAAGATCTCGGATGTCATCAAGCCAACGACGGATGCTACCTTGTAGCAATAGTTCCATAAGTCATCAAACGTCTCGAAGCGGCTTACGACGGTGTCCATCAGCACGCCTTCAATGAGTTCTTCGGGTAAATGGCGTGGTATCAGGAACGTGCCAAGGGTATGATCCCATGCCTGAAGGATGGGCGTAGCGTCATCGCCGTTGCTCATGACCACGGACTTGCCGTCATACAGATCGCTTAGCGCTTTGCGCCATTGTTCCACAAGGGCAACGGCGGCATCGGTCGTCATGTCTCCGCGCTCAACGGCAACGTCCACAATGTCATCCACGTATCTACAGAATGCGTATACGGCGTAGCAAGCCTTTCGTTTGTCTGAAGCAAGAAAGTGGCTGGCAAAGTAGAACGTACGTGCGTGCGTGTAGGTGAGTTTGCGACAAAATTCGTAGGCCTTCGCAACATCTGCTGGAAGGACCGAACGGCGATGAATGCGTTGATGATATGGCCGATCGATGGTCGTGGTTGTCATAGGGTCCTCATCTGACAATGCAGCGGCAGTAGGACAAAGATGGAGGGAGGGCCGGCCGGGTGGGAAAATAGGTAGTTTTGGTGCTCTCCAACGATACCAAACCATGAAATCCCGAACACAATATCGCTGTACGGCCTGTGGCGGCCTAACACCTCGATGGGCTGGAAAGTGCCCTTCGTGTGAGTCCTGGGGCACGATCGTCGAGGAGATTGCTACGGCACCCTCGGCACAACGGCGCAAGACGGCACGGCTGGCCGATGCTGCTGCGGCGTCGGCCATGCCATTGGCCTCCGTGGATGTAGCCGATGCGCCACGGACACCAACGGGGAAGCCAGAGCTGGATCGAGTGCTGGGCGGAGGGCTTGTCCCCGGCAGTATGGTGCTGATTGGTGGAGACCCCGGCATGGGGAAGAGCACACTCATGCTGCAATTGTGTTCCTCCGTTGCACACCGTGGTGGTGCATTGTACGTAACCGGAGAAGAATCACTCCACCAGATACGCCTGCGTGCTGACCGGTTAGGAGTTGCATCCGATGGCATCAGCGTGGCTTCCGAAACGAACATCGAAACCATTGCCGCTATGATCGAGGCCACACGGCCTGCCGTGGCCATCGTGGATTCGGTGCAAACCGTCGTCACGGATATGCTGGAATCATCGGCTGGAACCGTCGCTCAAGTGCGTGAGTGCACCGCCCGCCTGACCCAGGTGGCTAAGAAGACAGGCGTGCCTGTCATCATTATCGGCCACGTCACGAAGGACGGCATGATCGCAGGCCCCAAGGTGCTTGAGCATATGGTGGACACGGTTCTTCAGTTTGAGGGCGACGGCATGTACTCGTATCGTGTGTTGCGCGCGCTCAAGAACCGATTCGGCTCCACAAATGAGCTCGGTGTATTTGATATGTCTTCCGCTGGTTTACGGGACGTGAGCAATCCCAGC
>JALOMA010000018.1 GCA_025455735.1 Candidatus Kapaibacterium sp. | reverse complement strand
ACCACGACGGGCAGTGTCTGGGCGAAATTCAATTGGGGGACATTCTGGAATTGGGACCCACGCCAGACCTCCATTGTCGTGCTGCTTCTCATCTACTTTGCGTTGTTCCTCTTTCGTTCTACGGTGGATGATCCCCACAAGCGGGCAAGACTGTCATCCGTTTATGCGATAGTGGCTTTCGTAACCGTTCCGTTTCTCGTCTTTGTCTTGCCGAGAATCATGCCGGGGCTTCATCCTGGAAGTAAGGATGACGCGACAGCTGGACCAATGCTGAGTCTGCAATCCGATACGTTGAACCCTGTAAAGCAAGTTCTCTTTGGGGCTTCACTCTTGGCCTTTACCATGGTGTTCTACTGGATCGTCGGGCTGCGAGCACGAACGCTCGAAGTTGAACGCAGAATCCAATCAAGGAGACAATCATGATGGAACTACTCACCAGGCAGCCTGTGTACGTTGTTCTGGTAGCCGCATTGATGATTTGGGTAGGTCTTGCGTGGTATCTCACCCGTATTGACCGAAGAGTTGCCGAACTCGAACGTAACGAAGACCGCTGAAGGAATTGCTTGTAATGTTCTGTTGTTAGCTGCCGCCATGAATCCGAAAACACTCAGAGTAGTAATCGCCATTGTCCTCGTCGCTGGTCTAGGTACAGCGTCCGTGTATTTCCTTCAAGGAAGTTCGATAGAGTATACCAATCTCCAACGCGCAGGCCAGCTTGGTAAGACCGTACAGGTTGTTGGGACGTGGGACAAGCCCAAGGGCATGAACTACGACGTGGAAAGCAACATCTTCTCGTTTACGATGAAGGACGAACAGGGTAAATCCATGTTCGTGGAGCTTACGGGTGCCAAACCGAACAACTTTGAAATCGCAACAAGCATCGTTGTCAAGGGGCGCGTAGAAGGCAATACACTCAAGGCTTCCCATGTCTTGACGAAATGCCCGTCGAAGTACGAAGGCAACGCATCCGACCTCAAGAGAACCACCTGATGCTACGATTGATTATCGTCTCCGCCGCAGTGGTAGTAGTACCAATCGGCATCTATGTGGCCTCCAAGTATGGCACTATGGAGGAGGTTACGTTTGAGCGTGCCCGTGTTACCGCTGCATCATCCACAGAAAGTGAACAAGCTCCAAAAGCGCTCATTCCTGTTACCATCATCCTCACTGCAGAACAGTCGGGCACAGGCATGATTGTAGCGAAAGACAGTGAAGGCAAGGAGTTCAATTTGTCGTTTACTGGTTCCGAACCAACCAAACCTCTCTTGTCCGGTACGTCCGTTCGTTTCGTTGGGCATGTCCACGATGGCCCAAACCCTTATTTCCACGCCACTCAGGTATACGAATGATTGCCCAGATTCTCATCCACATGTTCCTGGGCTGTGCTGTTTCGAGCACAGTGCTGTATGCCATGGGAAGTCGTGGAAACGCCAATGCTCTGAAGGTAGCTCGTGGCATCTTTTCCGCACTTGCCCTCATCTTGTTGGCTTCGTCAACAATACTCATCACGCTGATCCTCAGTCACGACTTTCGTTATACCTACGTCCAAAGTTATTCTTCGGCTGATCTTCCTACGCACCTATTGATTGCCTCGTTCTATTCTGGCCAGGAGGGGTCGTTCCTTCTCTGGACACTCCTTGTAGCGGGAATCGGTGTCATACTTGCACCCTATGCACGGCGTTTTGGCTACGAGGGGGCAGCGATGAGCTTCTACAGTCTCATCCTTGTCTTTCTTGGGTTGTTGCTTGTTGCCAAAAATCCTTTCGCTTATGTATGGCAGACGTATGCCGCTGATGGTATACAAGAGACGTTTGTTCCGGAGAAGGGCAGGGGACTCAATCCCTTGCTTCATAACGCTTGGATAACCATTCATCCTCCCATCCTGTTTACGGGTTTCGCCTCCATGAGTGTGAGCTTTGTCTTCGCGATGGCAGGTCTCGTTAAGCGTGAATACCACCGGTGGATTGATGTAGCGCTGCCTTGGACCCTAGCCGCTACTGGCATTCTCGGATTCGGCATCATGCTTGGTGGATTTTGGGCATACGAGACATTGGGATGGGGTGGTTTTTGGGGGTGGGATCCAGTAGAGAATTCATCATTGATTCCGTGGCTCGTGTCAGTGGCACTTGTCCATACCATGTTGGTGCAAAAACGAACACGTGGCCTCGTAAAGACGAACATGGTGCTTGCCGTTGCCGCGTTCGTCATGGTGCTGTATTCGACATTCTTGACGCGATCAGGAGTTCTTGGCGATACGTCCGTGCACTCGTTTGTTGATCCTGGCAAGTTTGCTTTTTGGATCCTTCTCGCATTCATGGTGACATTTGTGGCAATTGGAGTCTACCTTGTTGTGATTCGCAGCAGGGACATGAACATCGCCCGGGAAGACTTTACGCCCACTACACGTGAATTCATGCTGGCCATTGGATCGGCTCTGATCATGGCAAGTGCCGTTTTGGTGACCATCGGCACCTCGTGGCCAGTACTTCTTGAGATTATTGGTCAGCCCAAGGTTGCTGTAGCAACGACCTTCTACGATAACGTGCACCTGATTCTTGTGCCGCTTGTATTCGTGGTGAACGGATTGTCCTTGTTACTGCAGTGGCGGTCTTCACCTCTCGCCGTCATTCGTCGGCGCCTTGCTGTGGCCGCAGTAGCTACTGCCGCGTGTACGGCAGTGACGGTCGTTCTTGGAGTACACAAGCCAGAGATGATCGTGCTCGCCGCTGCGGCATGGTTTTCGCTCGTCATCAATGCTCAGCACATGTGGTCATTCATCACAAAATCAGCTGCCATGTTGGGAGCATATGTTTCCCACCTTGGATTTGCCTTGTTGATGTTCGGCGTTATTGCCACATCTGGATATACAGTAGTCCACCATGCTGTTCTGCCCCAGGGGGTTCCAACGGCTGTCGGAGATTACACGCTCACGTTTGCTGGCAAGGAACAAGTCGAAAAGCAGTTTAGGGATCGCGAGAAATTCCGATACGCGGTCTCGATTGCGAGAGGCTCCGACTCCACGACCGTCTTTCCGGTGCTTTACTACAGCGACTTCAACCAACGACAATCGGCGTTTCTTGAACCCGGGATTCGATGGGGGATGATTCGTGACCTTTACATCTCGCCAAAAGCTACAGAGATGGAAGACGTCTACAAGAAAACAACCGTTCAGCGAGGAGCTTCCATAAAGATGCCCTTCGATACGACGATCACATTGCAACTGGAGCGATTTTCGATGCCAACCACGGAAGAGCCTGCTCCAGATGGACGAATGAGGATGTCGGCATTGGTACAGGTTGAGTCGTTCGGTGTGCGTGCCGATAGCATTCTGCGCGTCCCTACACGCATCTCCCAAACTTCGACGGGGATGGCGTTTGATCCAGAGTGGACAGCGATCCCTGGCACACAATGGGGCATTGGTCTTGTTAAGATTGTCCGCGACAACGAGAACGTAGATCAGTCTACCGCCGATTTTGTCTTCCGAGACATGGGCAAACCTCTACCGACGCCGAAAGAGACGTTTACCGTCGAGTTCTCCGAAAAGCCTCTTATTGGCCTTGTGTGGATTGGCGTCGTCACGATGGTGGCTGGATTTGCCTTTTCGATTGCCCGTTACGCCAGGCAGGCAGCCCAACGTAGTACGCTCCTCGTCAGTACAGAATCTCCACATTCCGGGCAACAGACCATCAAGGCCAATACTGCCAATCTTCACCCGAATGAGTCGTAGCGTTGGAAGGCCGACAGCAGCCGTCATTCTTCGGACCTGTCGATTCTTTCCTTCCGTCAAGGAAAGTTCCAGCCATGACGTTGGGATAGCCGCTCGATAACGAATTGCAGGGTCGCGTTCTGGAATGTTTGGCGGCGAAACGGCTCGAGCTGCTGCGGGTCGGGTCGTGTAGTTTTGGATACGAATTCCCGTGGACAATCGATGGCAGGCCTCAGGGGTTACGGTACCTTCTACCTGAACTGCGTAGGTACGTTGGTGAGGGGTAGCACCTTGGAGAAGGCGCGTCGCCACGGAAGGTTCATCCGATAAAAGCAGTACCCCCTCCGAGTCTGCATCAAGTCGTCCGATAGGGTAGACGCCTGCTGGAAATCCAAAACGTGCGAGTGTGTCCCAACGGGACGTCACCTCTGGGGTAAATTGCGACAGCACGCCGTAGGGCTTCCAGAATACGATGATCATGGGACAAGGACAGATAGGGTAGTTGCCCGATTCCCGGAAAAAGCACGGATGAAGAACATGCCCGAACCAGGGACTGATGTTGTCACTGAACCGACTCCTGATGTAGCCGAACATGTTCTACCAAGAACGTCCGATACAATTACAGATATCGGTGCGTCATTGGAAGGCGCGGTAGCGTGAGCCACGGCCCCTTTCCATACAATGACAGGGGGCCTTGCAACGACGAGGGGATTGAAGAGACGAGGTCCATTTTCCAAACAGACACTATCCAATGAAATCATTCCAGCCGTTGTTACGATGGTTGGGGTAACATCGATTTGTGGATCAATTACGATCGACATTGCATCAAGATAGGAACTATCCTGTACGGTGTTGCCTAGCGTAATGGTGCCATCAAACAGCGCTAACGTATCACCATCGAGGATGGTATCTGGCAAGACAATAGAGATTGGGAGCGAGGCCTGTGTTTGTGATATCGTAGCATTGTCCCCGTCATCAAGGACAAAGAGCGACGTGTTGTACGCGACCGTTCCAAGGAGCTGTCTAGGCCGGGCAGAGAAGAAGTCGGCGGCAAACGTAATCGAGTCCACAGTAAGAGCAATCGAGCGCTGGTCACCGGGCAAACCTTTGACATCGGAAAGGCGCAGATAGACGGTTGGTGTTCGCAGACGATTGAAGGCCATACCACCCGTGTAGCCGTATGACTCAGCCGACCCGTAGCCGATTGCCAGAACGCCAAACGGTTCCGTTGAGCGCAATGTGTGCGTTCCTGCTGGTACACGGACCACGGCATACGAAAACGAAGGATCAGCAAAGGGAAAAATATCGGTTACGGGCTGGTTGTCGACACGCAATGAAGTCAATGCGGCGCGAGTTCCAGAGACAACAAAGAAATGTTCGTCGAACGTCAAGCTATTGTCGGATGGTTCTATACTGATACACGTATATGCGTTCAAATACTGTTCCAATGGCGGCACTACCATTAAACTGGGATCACCGATGGCACCGGAAGGAAATACCCCCCTGCTGGCACTACGATCGATGATTGCAACAAGGACTGGCTGCGATGAAGTGATGACGACCCCACGTTCCAATCGGGCGGTATATGCACTACCAGCACTCAGGGTAGTCACTGGTTGGCCATCAATGCTGATGACGGTTTGATTGAAGTGAGCAACGACCCGCACAAGGGCTCGGTCATTGTCAGACGGTGGAACGACTCCCGCTGCGAAGGGTAGCATAGGAACGAGGAAGTTCTGACCCCAACGGTCTACGGCGGGAAGCTGCTCCACAAGGAGATCCCTCGACGCATTGGTATTAAAGACGGGAACTTGAGCACGTTCGTGGGCTCCAAGAACGGCAATGGGGAAGTTTGATTGGATGAGCGTGCCCGTCAGGTCGTCGTTACGGCGACTGGTAGACACGAATGCCTGGGTCATGTATACATCGCCAGAGTCAAGCCGTATTGATCGGCTACTTCCAGTTTGCACTGACGTTCGATTGACGGGAAAATCCAATCTTACGATGGTAGAGTCGCGAGTGGCAACGAGGACAAACTGTGATGGATACAATGTGGAAAAGCCAAATGCGTTTGCAATGACGTCGGACGCATAGGTTACAACACGATGTGTGGTCCCAAGCGCATCAACTGGCAGCACAAGCCAAGCATCAGTGCTTAGCAGTTCTCGCGACGACGCATAGACCGTCACGTCGGCGTCGGAGCGCACAACAATGCTTGCAGGGGAAATGCGATCGACATCACGCCCACCCATCGAAGCACCTTGAAGTTCGTAAAGTGCATAGTTCGGCAATCGTACACTTACAAGTTCGTTCGGTCTTGTGATGGCGAAGGGGAACTGATTAGTTGTACCAAACCTCGTGGTAGCATACACGATGCCGCTCGTTGGTACATCTGCCGTAATGTGGATCGCTAGCTCGGGCTGTGAGGATTGGGAGCGATCATTTGGAGGGAAGGCGAGATAGAATTCTCTTCCCTTGCTATCGGAACCAGGCTGCGCATGGAGCTTGAATGGCCGAAGAATGCCTAATGCGAGAAAGACGAGACAACACGCTGCAAGCGTGCGAGCATGTCCTGCGCACTGCGCGACCATGTGAATGTAGATGCCCATCGCACTGCTCCTTCCGAGAGGCGCTGGCGATCGGCCTCGTCGGCGAGAATGTGTGTAACTGCGGCAGCGAGAGCTTGAATATCACCATACGGATACATCAAGCCACTGTCACCTTGGCGAACACTGTCACGCAAGCCTGGGACATCGGAAACAACAACGGGGGTACCGCAGGCATTTGCTTCGAGGTTCGTGATGCCCCAACCTTCCTTTACGGAAGTGTTGACGACAACGTGAGATGACGACAGGAGACGAACTTTGTCGTCACGAGACACATAACCATGAAACACGACAGCGTCATTCATCCCAAGGCTGTGCACCAAATTCTCCAAATGTGAACGATCATCTCCAGTCCCGAGAATCCTCAATCGTGCGGACGGTATCCGCTCACGGACAATGGCAAAAGCCTGAATAAGATGATGAACGCTCTTATAACGCTTGAGCCGTCCAAAGTATGTCACGGTTGGAACGTGTTCTTTCGTACCCACGGTCATTGGAAAGGAATGAGGATCGATTCCGTTGTAGACAATTGAGATGTTCTCGGCCGGGATCCCTCGCTCAATTGCTTCCTTGCGGGTTGACTCCGAAACGACGATGATCGGCGTCGAACGGTAGACCTTCCCGATTTGGCGCTCGAAGTATGAAACATAGTGACCCGAAAGAACGCCAGCTTCCTGAAAAATTGTGTCGCCAAAAAAATGATGAATGAGGCCAACGAGTGGAATGTCGACGTAGTGAGGCGTGAAAAATGGAATCTTGTTGATATCATCGACAACGATGTCGGCGCCGAGGTGGCGACCTTCTCGACGCCACCACCTTCGAACGCCCCAATTGAACGTTGATCGATTTCCAAGCCGGATGACTTGAATCCCGTCAATGGTCTCGCGCGCGGGGGCACCCTCATACGCACAGCAGAAGAGCGTAACGGAGTGCCCCTTGGCAACAATGCGGGAGAATATCTCATGCAGGTGCACCTCAGCACCACCGGCTTGGGGGTGTGTGCGATCCTGCCAATTCAGAACCAGGATATGCATCAGCGACGCGTTTCGACCAAAACTTCGACAGTTCGTGAATAGAATCTGCCTTCAGGTGAGGCGTTATCATACAGAGGAAGTGTTTCACCTACGCCGCGCGCTTTGTTCTCTGGCACACCAAGTGCCTTAGCAACCGAGCGAGCTCTCTGCTCGGACAGTTTGAAGTTGTAATCCGTACTTCCCGACCTATCCGTGTATCCGATAACCTCAACTGAGCTGGAAGCCGTGAGATTTGCCTTAATGCGATCTACAATCTCTTGATTCGCTGAGGACAAATCTGAACGGTCAAAACCAAAGAGGATCATGCTGTATCGATCAAGCTGCTTGTCGGAATTCCCCGAAGCGCGCTTGCTATCGATGCTCACATAGTTTACGTTGACACGTTTTGAACCAGAGGGAATAACCAACCCAGCACTATCGCGAGCTACAAGAAGATATTCGATGGCGTTTGATGACGGCTGTATGAACCGGCCTTGTTCCTCCACCCGCCAGTCAAGAGAAGCCGGCAGGGGATTTCCTCCATGCCACGTGCGAAGAATTCGATCGTCTTCCGTTACAAACAGCGTCCATGATGCAATAGGAACCTTGGGATCCATGCCAGGTTCGAAGCGAACACCTGCTGGAGTAAAGACCTTCATCACATCATTTGACACGATGGGGGCAAGAATGGCCGGCGTAGACGCAGCAATTTCCACCCGTCGATTTTCCGCACGTCCATCATCGTCCTGGCTATTGGATGGTTGCTCAGGCAGGCCCCGTTGCTGAACGGTAATGCGTCCAGGTTCGATACTCCAGTTATCAACGAGGTACGACTTAACGGCTTCTGCCCTTGCACGGGCCAGCGAACCAGAGCCGTCACTGTCGCTGGGGTCAGCACATCCCGTCAGCGTAATTGTTGCTGAAGGGTCGGCCTGGAGGCGTTTACCCACGATGTCCATAACGTAGTAGTATGTCGTCATGGCTGTAAGATTGTTGAACTTGTCAAGACTGAATGATGCCGTCTGCTCATCGCGGAGCCTTGGATAGCGCGACGGTATATCGGCCGATCCTTGATCGAAGAACACATACGGAAGCACGGGGCGAACCCTCGTCGAGGCAAATTCTTCAATACGAAGTGTGGCGAGTTGCTGCCCATCGGCAATTCCATTGTCGCTCAACCCACGAGCTGCAATCGTGGTAACAAAGGGCACGCCTGGAGAACCCTTTTGGGGTGGTGTAATTGTTCTCGCAAAGACGTATAGCTCCTCATTCGAGAGGGAGTCATCGATTTCCGGCGGCACAAACGAAATCCCTAATCCGAAACGCAGAACGTGCGTGCTCCACGTTACATTCGAAGCCACGCCAAGAGGGTTGTATGTGAATAGAACCTCCGGACTTACAAAAATGGACTTCTCACTATTGACGGCAAGATCAAAACGTGCTCCAACAGTAAGACCCAACGCAAGCGCACTGGCACCTGGAATGTCTCCAGACTGTTCATTGCGTGTTCGCTGTGCTGGTACGTTATTGCTGGCAGAGAAGGCCGCGTTAGTCGGTGTTACCAGACGTTCCCGCTGTTCAAACGAGCGGTTCAACATGACGCCGCCTGTGATACCTCCGAGTGCACGAAGGCCCGAACCCACGTCGTAACCCAGCAGGGGTTCGATCAGGATCATCGAAAATGAGGGATCCAACTCATGGGAAATCGTTGCATTCGTAGGACCTGTTGTAAGCGACACTGGCCGAGTTTCCGATACGGCGAACGATGCATTGTGGGCCATATAGCCCAAGCGGACCGATATATCCAATGTTGGGTCGAATGACGTTATGTAGGAAAGTCCAGCGGCGAATCCCGATCCGGAACCTCCAGTAAACTCGGGGCAGCAGTTGGGTACGTTCGGCAATTGCCTGAAGGAGGCACTATGCAGTGGGAGAGCATAGTTTCCGAATAGACCGAAACGCGACTTGGGTACAAGCGACTCGTTCAGGTCCTGGGACCACGCAGTTGCTCCACCTGCCAACAGGAGAGCAGCGGCGAATGTCTTCAATGTAGTGTGCATGCTTTTGTTCTCTCGTGGTTGTGGATTATTTGGATACATCGAATCGCGTGGTTACGACGTCCGACTTCGTCGTTAGCACGATCCGGTAGGTTCCAGACGCAAGGGCGGATAGGTCGAGAGGTATCGTGTACTCACCAGGCGGTACAGTGCGTTCCGTTATCGTTCTGATGGCACGGCCGCTTACGTCGCTGATGACGATGGATATCGGAGAGTGTTCCGCCATGCCAACGTGAAGAAGTGCAGTGCCATAGCTCGGTTGCGGAGCAACGACAAGAGCCACGGAGGCCGCGGTTTCTTGAATGAGGCGCACACCACCCTCGCGGCAAAGGTCCGTGAGAACAACACGACCCTGGCGTGGCGTTATCTCCAAGGTATCGTTTACGACAATGTCCACTATGGAGATGGCCGACGCCGAATCATTACCCCATGTTGTTTGAAACTCGAGAGTTGTAGCAAGGGAATCCTGTGTCGTAGGTATCGGTATCGTGACGGAAAAACGACGAGTCCTTCCGTTATTCTCCAAGGTGCCTTGTGGAGTTGAACCCGTAGGTGTGAGCAGCGTTCCGTTGACTTCAAACGTTGCTTGAAAGTCGCGAACGGAAGTCCGATCCAAGTTCAATCTGTTGGACACATATACGGGGACACGAACGGTTGTGCCGGTTGTCGTACGAACACTATCAGGGCGAACAACAAAACCAATCACGTCTTTAACCGTTGCTACCATCGACAATGATTGCGTGGTTCCACAAATAGAGTCGCGGAACGTAAACGATTCCGAATAGGTCTGCCCTACAACTCCGCCAACGAATCGCACGACGATATCGCTTCGACCACCCGCTGGCGTAATATCAGGCGTTACTCGCTCAACGATGAACGGACCAACACTAACAGCTTGACGCGGCCAGCGCAACGTGAGCGATCCAGTATTCACGAGTTGTATCGTTCGTGTTGCCGAGGAGTCCCTCGAGACGTTACCAAAGTTCACCTCATTCTGTGACAGGGAAAATCCAACGCTGTCCTTCCGAGCAACAATCGATACAAACGTTGCTCCTCCAGTGGCATTAACGGCATCGGAAATCACGACCAAAGAGCCTGTTTTGATTCCTCCAGTTTTGGGACGAAACTGGATCGTCAACTGCAATTGCTCGGATGGTTGCAAGATGACGGGCGGTGTAAATGGCGCACCGCCTCTGAGGATGGAGAACTCTGTTGCATCTGGGACTTGGGTAATGACGTCATACACCGAAAGCTGGGTATTACCTTGGTTGCTGATCGTGAGATTTCTTGAGGACGTCTCGGTAGAGCAAGGCGACGTTTCAAAAATGATGGCGGCAGACGTTGCAATCTGGGCGTTTCCTGACCCTTCTCCGTAAAGGAAAATTGACTGATCTTCTGGTCCATCGAAATCGAACACGAGTCGGCCTGCATAACGAGCGTTCTGCGTTGGTGTGAATCGAACACGAATTTGACGTGTACCATTGGCAGGGAGGGTGAAGGATGCCGTACCGTCAGGAAGAGAAAATGCAGACGATGCCGAGCCAGCGATGCTCTGCCTGAGTACAACAATCGTTGAGGAGCCAACGGGATTCCGTACGGTGACAATTGTGTCAATCTGATCCGTACCAGCTATGCGTCGACCGAAGTTCACGAGTGACGGACCCGCTAGAGGTTGTGCAATTCCAGTGCCCTGAAGAGGGGCCGAAAAGGTTCCGATACCTGTGACGACTTCAACAGTGCCACTGCTAGACCCGACATTCCGGGGTGCAAACACCACCTTTAGCACCAGCGAGTCACCTGCATTGAGCGATCGTGTCCCCGAAAACGGTGGTATAGAGAAATCAGAACCCGTACTGCGGATATCGTTTATGATGATGGGCCGATTGCCCGTGTTACGGAGTACTGTTGCGCGTACGTCAATCCCGTCGCCGACGCGAACTGGACCTGCATTGACGGAGACGGCATTCGCCGTTGACCCAGTAATAGTGAAGACGCCGTCACTGCCATCCTCGGCAAGGGAAAGTCCATCTACATCGACAACACGTGCAACAAATCCCGTGCCTCCAGCTACCACGCGTCGGCTATTGGCTGAGAACGTCGCCGCGTAGACGATACCAAGACCGCCAGCAACCGTGTTGAGTTGTCGCAGAGAGGATACTTCAAACAAGCGTACCGTACCATCACCATTGCTGGCGACAAATTGCCCCCCGGCAGTACTTACGTCAATGGCATGCCACGATGCAGATGCCGAGTCCCCAACGACCCGAACATCACCAGTGTTGACGTTCCAACTCCGAAGGCGGAGGTCTGCACCACCGCTAATGAGCGTTCCACCATCAGGTGTAAAATCGAGACCATACACGGCGCCAGTGTGACCGGGAAGCGTGCGAATCACCTGAAGGTTTGAGGCATTGCGGATGTTGATCGCCAAGCCCTCGCCCGTTGCCATAAGTGTGCCGTCTGGCGAGTACCGAAGTGCCGATACTGCGCTGGTCGTGGAAGATTCCGTAGAAGATAATGTGCGAGTAGCCATGTCGATGATCTTGATGCCTGTTTCCGTTCCCACGGCAACGACGGCGCCGTCGCGCGAGAAATCGATCGACTCGACCCGCTGACGTTGGGGCATCGGGACTACACCAAGCATATCTCCCGTCTGATAATTCCAAAGTCGAACGTCTCCATCGTAACTGCCAGTGGCAACTATTGGCTCGACAGGATGTGTTGCTACACACCAGACCCAGTCCCCATGCCCGATGAGGGTGCGTTGCAGTGCACCAGTCGTCGCATCCCAAATACGCGCTGTGCGGTCATGCGAAACAGTGATAATCGAAGAGCCATCGGGAGTGAACGTTGCGCCGTAAATCGGGCCACTATGTCCCTCCAAGCGGAGAACTCGACTTTGATCCAGCACAGTCTGTTGCAATCGAATCAGCATGGAAGATCCAGTCTCTGGGCCGGGGCTCCACGGATACGTCAGGCCAGACGCAGACTCCGTAATTGAGCGCCACGTTTGGCCGTTGTCAGAGCTGATTTGAATACGTACGTTATCACTCGGAAGAATACCCGTCCACGTTATGACAGTGTCGAGTCCAGCCAGAAAGGTCTCTCCGCCATTGGGCTGGACAAGCCGCAGCTCCGATGGACGCTGTGGGAAACCAGCGCGCGCGAATACAATCGTGGAATCACACACACCCATGGTTTCAATGGTAATGCGTGTGAATTGAGAATTCGAATCAGGAGCAGTGTACCGAATGGTAAACGTGAATGATCCTCCATCCTGAATCACGAAAGGAGCGGGAATTGACGGAGTAATCCTATATGCTGGGTTACTCGATCGCACAGCGCTTACCACCGCTGGACCATTTCTAGCCGTGATGATGACGTCTTGTGTCGCTGACTGCCCAGGCTCGACATTGCCAAAGAACAGTGATGAGGTTGAAGGCTCAAGTACAATGCGGCTACCTAACGGTAGACGAATCGGGCGACGTACCGTTGATGTACCACGGGCAAACTCGACGTTTTGGGCCCGGGTACATGGGTCATTCGTCGTCCAGCGAACGACACAACCGTTAATACGCTTGGCATGTGCTACTAGGGCACGAGCAGCGGAGACAGCCTCTGCTTCCGTTGATACGTTCTCTACCCACGCTCCACCCGTCGAATCTGCCAATTCACGCAATTGCTCGGACAAACTGCCATCGAGGCATAGCAGATATAGTGTCGTCCGAAATCCCCTCATGAGTGTCCGAAGACGGGCCGCGTCAATCTGGCTAGCGCCGTCTATCATGAGCAACAAGGTCCTGTTTCGCAGCCCACCAAGAGACTGAGGAAGTCCACCCATTGGGGCGGAGTCCAACGCGATCCGCACATTCGAGCCGTTGCCAGCCGTGATATCGGCCAGTGCCGTTGTAAACAGGGTACGGTCAGCGCTTAGCCCCATGTGCATGAATACGCGTTGGTCGAACGATAAAACCCCTATTTCATCGAGTGTAGACCCCGCGACACGCTCGGCTGCGGTGGCTGCTGCCTTCTGGATTGCAAGCGAGGATGGTGATGCCGAACCAGACCTGTCGAACATCATAACCAGCGAGACATTCCGCGGTGTTGATCCTGATGGACATTCCACGGTTGGTGTCACAACGAGCCCGTTTTGGGTAATGGCAAGGTCATTGGCAGTTACGTTCTCCAGCGCTCCAGCAGCAGAAATACCGTAAACAGTTGCCTGAATCGTTGGCCATTCAGCCGTTGTTACAGACGTAACAACTGCTGTCTGAGCCATAGCAGAAAGAACTGAAGCGATTGCCATCGCTCCAATCAGAATGAGATTCCTCATGCGCCTCGTACCTGTAATGCGTTAAGAGTTTGGTTCGAAATTGTAATAAAGGCAAACAACAGACAGCTGCCGCACAAGTTACCAGAACCATGTGGACGGCTACCGTCTTGTAATGGGCGTCTCCACGGTTACCACGACCGTTCGACTATACGCCCGACCTTCAGGCAACGACATCGTATACGGCCCCTGTTCTCCTGTTGAAACAATGCGTGCTGTGCCCGTTAGGCCAAGTGCCTTCGCTGTTTCCGTCGCCCTCGACCGCGCCAATTGACCATTGTATGCCTCGGAACCGATAACATCTGTCGATCCCGCAATGGTTACCGAAGTCGCGTTCTGGGTTCTGGATGCAATGATACTGACAATTGAAGCATTCTGCCCCTTAACCGCTGATTCGTTAAAGTCGAACAGTATGAGTGAAAATCGCTCAATCTCACGGTCTCCAACTTGTTCGATCTTCTTGCGGGATATCGTGAGTTGCCTTACAGGAATGGAGAGAGGTGGCGAGACGAAGACCGATCCTCGGTCATCCTCCAGCGTCAATTGATACTCAATCGGTTCTTCAGCCAATGGAATCGTAGCCCGATTCTCCATGATGTTCCACAGATGCGCCTTC
This sequence comes from Candidatus Kapaibacterium sp., assembly GCA_025455735.1. Taxonomy (GTDB): domain Bacteria; phylum Bacteroidota; class Ignavibacteria; order Kapaibacteriales; family Kapaibacteriaceae; genus JALHPC01. The sequence goes on along the minus strand of JALOMA010000018.1, from coordinate 5,519 downwards.
GGTAGCACTCCAGTACCTGAAGCGCTATATAAGCCTACCCCCGCCTGTCGAGCCTCGACCTTCCACGACATCAGGCGTGATGCCGTTAGATTCTCCGTCCAAAATCTCACCGACGGTGGATTGGAAACCCTAAGTGTGTCCGTGGTGAGTACAGGTTCCAACACGGAAGGGTCGGAACAAGAAATCTCGACCCGCCGATTTTCCTCATGTGCAAGCTCGACGTCCGCAGGGTCGTTGGCTCGCGTTGGCAACTCAGGTAAGGTACCACGCGCTACGATTGTCAATCGCGACGCTGGAATACCCCACGAAGAAACAAGATAGTCGCGTACAGCTTCGGCTCTTCGCCTCGCTAGATCTTGACCGTTATCCTGTGGCGTTGACGACACGGTGCCCGTAAGCGTCAGGCTGGCAGATGGCCTGCTTTGCAGGCGGCGACCAATAACGTTCAGAAGATCGTGATAGATCCCTAACGTACTATCAGCATACAGTTGATCTTCCCTAAAACGCAATGCCTCCTCCTTCGTCCGCCTGCGATATCGGTCGGGGATTCGTGCGTCGCCAGCACTAAAGTAGACGTAGGGTAACAGGGGCCGCAGTTCTTTTGCAACTGTTTCTTCGACTTTCATCTCGACGAGCGCTTCCTCCCCGCCATTTGCCTGAACAGCCACTGCTCGAATGGATCCCGCAAGGGGAGGCTTTCGATCCACCGGAACCTCGACGATCGGCACTTCCTCATCTTTTGAAGGGGGCGCTGGTTCAATGATAGGTTCCTGTTCACGCCGTGGACGCCAGCCGATGCCAGCCATCAAGCGTAACTGATGGCTCTTCCAGGAAACACCTGCGGCTACTCCAGTGACGTCATAGACATAGGAAGCCTCGGGCACAAGGAGCAAGGTAGAATCTGCATTCATTGGCAACGAATAACGAGCTGCCAGAACCACGCCAAGCCGTACGGACTGTGCATTGGGAATGAGACCGGAATTGTCTACCCAAACTCGATCGTCACCCAGATAGGCGCCATAGTCAGATGGCTCGACGAGTGTCTCACGCTGCGTGAATGATGCCGTTGTCGTAAATGCCAGCCGAGGACCAATCATGAGCTCCAACGATCCTGCTGGTTGCCACGCGATAAGAGGTTCGAGCCCTATTGTTGCGATTGAGGCATTCAATTCATGCCGAAAGAGAGCATCGACAACGGAGGCCCCATTGCGGAGGTCCGCTACAACCGTCCGTTCATCGTCCGTCATCGTCGCTGGTTCACTGGAAGACAGCAAACGAGTGTGTATCCTCACACCGTCAGAAAGCGAGAATGCGGCATAGCCTCCAATAACGGCCCCTGTTCCACTCCCTCCCGTGAACTCAGGGCAGCACGAGGGAAACGAACCTAACTTGGAGAACGCGGCATCATGAGTACCCAAACCTAGGCCACCCATGAGACCAAATTCCAGTGGACGATCCTGAGCTCCGATGCAAAGGGGAGCAATGAACGATATCAAAATCCAGGTAGGCAGACGAAGTAGGTTGACCATGGTTCACGGAGACGTGGTTGATGGACGGTGGTGGTCATCTTGTAGTACGAGGGACTTCACAATGGCTGGTATCGCCGACCACTCCGAGACAATAGCGTCGGGTGTGATATCGGCAGATAGTGCATGATACGGAGACGTCCCATCACCTCTATACAATACGGTCTTCATTCCAATGGCTGCTGCTCCAATGACGTCCGTCGCGGGGATGTCGCCAATATGAACTGAATGCGTCGGATGGGTATTGAATGCCCTATGAATCACGGTAAATGCATCGTTGTGTGGCTTCGAGACTCCTGTTTCGTCAGAAAACGACCATCCTGTAACGAATCGGGCTACGTCCAACTGTTCAAGGAGCAGGCGCAAAACCACACCCGGAGAGTAGGCGGTATCGGAAACAATTGCTACAGGATAACTCTCCGATAGTTCATGCAAAGCCTCGCGTGCACCAGGGAGCAATGCAGGTGGGTAGTCAAGAACACCTCGTTCAAATACCTCTACACAGCGTGACATTGCCGCAGTGTCGGTGGGAAGCCCAAGATGCTCCCAGATAGCCGACACTATTGCGAGCGCCGAAGGCGTTCGTTGAAGCGTAAGCCAACCGTGTTCGAACGTCTTCCAACCATGTGCCATTGCATGCTTGCACTGTTCGCTACTTACGATGTACCCCAAACGCCTCGCTTCACGGGTAACGACTTCGGCGCGAGCTTCCGCGCGATGCGAACTGCCCGAAGAATCGATGATTGTATTCCACAAGTCTATCGTAACGGCTGTCATCGGCTAGAAGGGCAAAGGTCGGAGATAACACAGGCAGAGCAGATTGGCCTGCGTGCAATACACGTGCGTCTGCCATGAGTGATCACGAGATGATTCATCTGATTCCAGTGTTGCTCAGGGAGCAGCTTCATCAGGGCAAATTCAATCTTGACGGCATCCGTTGTTGAAACGATGTTCAATAGGTTCATGATACGTGTAACATGAGTGTCGACCGTGATTCCAGGAACATCAAAACAGTTGGAAAGGACGCAATTGGCAGTCTTCCTGCCAACGCCTGGTAACGTAACAAGGTCTTCCATGGACATGGGAACCTCACCGTTATAGTGGTCGATGAGTCGTTGGCAGCATCCCTGAATATTCCGCGCCTTGTTACGATAGAAACCCGTAGAATGGATGTCCGCCTCTAGTTCTTCGACAGGCACTGAACAATAGTCACCCGGCGTTGTATACTTCCTGAAAAGGGACGGTGTTACCATGTTCACACGTTCATCCGTGCATTGGGCACTCAGGATGGTCGCTATAAGCAGTTCAAAAGGTGTTGTATAGTCAAGTCCGACCTTCGCGTCTGGGTAAGCGTTATGGAGTCGCACGCGAATCTCGGCCAATCGACTGCGTTTCGATGCTTGGGATTCACGTGCCATAGGTGCTACACAAACTATCTGGTGTGTCCCGGTAGTAGATGTACGAAGGATGGTCCGTCCGTGCAATGGATATACCTTTGGAATAGGCACGTTCATAGAGCAACGCATCATCGGCATATCGAACGGCGTCGAATCCGCCAAGCTGAAACACCGTGTCTCGCCTGATGACGAACGTTCCACCAACAACGCATTCGGAAATCGGAATCGTACGCGAAGGGTCGTGCCTATCCGCTACCGTCGGCTCTCCAATGACAGTTACGCCTCCGTGGATGAACTCAATGGATGGATACTCCAGGAGAATCTGCTTGCGGCTCTGCAGGTGGTCAGGCGCGTAGGCATCGTCGGAATCCAAGAACGTAACAAACAATCCACTGGAGGCCATGATGCCAATATTCCTCGACATGCCAGTTCCGCGATTGGTGTGCCAGATTAGTCGACATGGAAGGCCACCAGCTGCGTACTTTTGTACGACGCTGACGGTGTCATCCGTGGATCCGTCGTCGACGACAATCAACTCCCAGTCACGCTCTGTCTGCGCTATCAATGAGTCCAATGCCCGCGGCAACAGGGCCGCACGATTGAACGTACACATGATGACGCTGAAGAACGGACGACTTGAGCTCGTGTGAAGCACGGTACTCGTTAGAAGTGAACTATTCATGGTACTATGACGCAAACCTACGATAAACCCCTTGATGCCAATGGTATCACGACGGCGATAGACCTGTGGACGGCCGCAACGTCCAATGGTATTGAGTTGGATAAATCCCAAATCGAACGACTGGAACGATATCACAATGAGCTTGTCTACTGGAACGAACGTGTGAACTTGATTAGCAGGAAAGACGTCCACAATATCTATGAACGCCACATCCTGCATTCTCTTTCCATCGTAAAGTATGCCGTGTTTACCCCACGAGCGAGGGTGCTTGATGTTGGTACTGGCGGGGGACTACCTGGTATCCCCGTGAAGATTGCTCGCCCAGATGTCAAGATGACTCTCGTGGACTCCATCCGCAAAAAAGTAACAGCTACCCAAATGTTTGCCGATCACACGGGCCTGAAGGATATCACAGCCGTGTGTGCACGTGCCGAGGACTTGTTACACTCTACGCACTATCAAGGCGGGTTCGACGTTATCATCAGCCGAGCAGTTGCCCGCACAGCAGAAATCCTGGGTTGGATTCGCCCACTCATGAAACCTACGGCCGTGTGTTACTTCCTCAAAGGTGGAAACCTTGATGAAGAGCTGGCAGAGGCTCGGCAGGCCAATCCAACCATGACAATCGTCGAACAACCCATCGTCATGTTTGGTATCCCATGGTTCACCACAGACGAAAAAAAGATTGTGCTATGTCGTTTTTGATCATACTCTGGTGTTTCCTCGCCGTGATGGTAACGAGTGCTCCGGCACAACAGACGGGACGCCGCGCACGCGTACCAGCCCCCCAGTCTCTCGTCCAGGAAGCCACAGGCCGCACATCGGCAGTTCGTATCGCCCGCTTGAAGTATGCAGGCGGCGGTGATTGGTATAACGACCCAAGCGCCGAGGTCAATCTTTTGGCCTACGTCCGTTTGCACACACAAATCGATGTCGAGCCCACGTACGAGTATGTTGATCTTGCCAGTGATAACATCTTCGTGTATCCCGTCCTGTTCATGACAGGCCACGGCACCGTGAACTTCTCACCGTCCGATGCGCGCAGGCTTCGTGCTTATTTGGAGAATGGTGGGTTCCTCTATATCGATGACGATTACGGCATGGATGCTTCATTGAGAAAGGAACTAAAAAAAGTGTTCCCAGAGCAAAATCTTGTTGAATTACCGTTTGACCACCCGATCTACAGCAGCCACTTTTCGTTTTCGAATGGTCTACCCAAAATCCACGAACATGACAACAAACCACCACAAGGGTTCGGACTGTTTTCAAACGGAAGACTCTGTGTGTTTTATACGGTTGAAACAAATCCCAGTGATGGTTGGGCAGACCCCGAAGTGCATAACAATCCCCCCGACAAACGGGAGGCAGCCCTGAAAATCGGTACGAATATTCTCGTTTACGCCCTGCGCAACTGATGCTATCAATTTCAAGCCTTCGCTCCCGACTTGCGTCTGCTCGCCGCCTGGATGTCTTTCATCAAGTGGCCCGTGGACTTGCCAATTCGGTGGTCATTTCCGCAGCCCTTGCCCTTGCATTGATTGCCGCAGAGTCGCTCATTCACGGTACCGTTCAGGTGCGGACTGCCATGGCGGCTTCTTGGGCACTTGTAACCGTCGCAGCGGTTGTCAAGCTGGTTCTGCCAGCAGCACTCCAGTTGGCTGGCGTCAGGCAAGGTCAAAGTTTAGTTGCCGTTGCCCACCGTGTTGGCGATGCCTATCCTGACATTGGCGACATGCTTGGTAATGTTCTTCAACTTGCCGATTCAACCTCCGGCAGTGCCGAACTCCGCCAACAGGCATATGCAGACGTTGCAGAGTCTGTAGAACCTCTTGACTTTTCCGTAATTGTCGATAAGCGCCCAACCCGCAAAGCCTTCGTCTGGATGGTCTTTTCCATAGTCCTCTCTGCTTTTCT
>JALOMA010000166.1 GCA_025455735.1 Candidatus Kapaibacterium sp. | reverse complement strand
AGCTGTGGTTTCATGCCATGTTCGACGAACATCAAACGCTGTTCGACTGTCTCGGTGGTCGTGGACTCGGGAGTCACGGACACGTGGATTGGATCTCGGAGAATGGTAGCTGCCAGGTCGCGTATTTCAATCGGCATGGTAGCCGAGAAAAAGAGCGTCTGACGATTTTCGGGCAACTCCTTGACGATACGTCGAATTGGTTGGATGAAGCCCATGTCCAGCATGCGATCAGCTTCATCAAGAACCAAGGTCTCGATGCGGTCAAGGAAGAGAACGCGTTGATCGAGTAAGTCAATCAGCCGACCAGGAGTGGCAATGACGATGTCAACACCACGACGAATTGCCTCCACTTGCGGCCGTTGAGACACACCGCCAAACGCTACAACGTAGCGCATGCGGGTATACTTGGCGTAATCACGGAACGATTCGCTTATCTGCACTGCCAGCTCCCGTGTGGGGGCCAGAATGAGGGCGCGAGGCCCCTTTCGGAATCCCTCGGCAATCCGATTCAGGATGGGGAGGGCAAACGCAGCAGTCTTGCCCGTGCCCGTTTGAGCACAACCAAAAATGTCGTGTCCAGCGAGGACAGGAGGTATTGCCTGTTGTTGAATAGGTGTGGGCTGATCATAGCCCAGCTCACGCACGGCGCGTTGCAGTTCTGGACGCAACGCCAAATCGGTAAAGGTCATAGCCTTCCCTTGAACAATGAATGAATTGTGTTCACAACCCTCTCAGAGCGGCAGCCTATTTGCTGGTACTGTGGCCGCTTCATGCATCCGTGAACACAACCGTACATTCATCGGCAGGGGAGGAAACGGGGCAGGAGAGAACATGTAAACGATGCAGCCTGTATGACTGCATCCACAAAACTATGCATTTTTTCCACACTGTGAGACTTTTTCGTCCCTGGTTGGTCTTTCAACGCGTGACCAGCTTTGAACTTTCTCCAGCAGTTTCGGGATTGATCGACGCCATCCAGGAAATGGTGGCGCCCCATCCCGGCCTTCCAACGATTGCGTCGATGGAAGGTGTCATCCTTGCCGCTCATACCGTATCGGCCGTCTTGGATCCAGCTGATTGGGCACCGTTGTTGGTTCCTGGTGGCGTGAATGATGCCAGGTGGTTTGCCTTTGACATTCGCAAGTACCTCAAGCTGCTTGAGAAATTTGACCGCTGTGTTCTTCGGCATCTTCAGGAGTGCCGTCGGGAAGAGTGGGAGCCTTTTACGATCTCGCATGGATTGCCGATGGATGCTTTCGTTGCTGGTTATGTGGAGGTCTTTAACCGTTGGGATCGCGAAAATCTTCTGGCTGTGGAAGAAAGGGCTGGTAAGGAGGGTTGTGACCTCTCTAATCCAGATTCCCTTGGCGCCCATATTTTCTATGATGTGTTTGTGGAATTTGCGCCCAAACGAGAGTCATTTGCAGCAGCATGTATTCGTGTTCCGGGTAAACCTGCTAAATTGACTGTGGGTCCAAACGATGTTTGTCCATGTCGTAGCGGAAAAAAAGCCAAATACTGCCATCTTCGGTAATAGTATTGGCAAATCGAAAGGGCAATATTCGGTGGTGGAATCACCATGAACGAGATTCAGATGGTGTAGGTGGGCGTAACGGTTCTTTTCCCTATTTGTCTGTTGTATATGCAGTTTTTCTTTTGCATCGCCGTAGGTGTGGTCTTTATCGCACACGCGGCAATTGGCCAACGTGCACAAACGGTTGATACCAGGTTCGGCACAGGCCCTTCCGGGCAGTGCCATATCGGCACGAGTGCTCCATTCGGACTTACCAACGCAGCTGTTTTTCGATTCAAAGACGAGCTCGATAGAACGCTTGGAATAACCCTCCTCAATATCCAGGGTACTGGCTGCAATCAGGGTGCCATGGGCCATTGTATGGTGCGTGGTCTGCGGATATCAGATCCTCGTTTCGGTGCCGTACGCAGCGTGCCGTTCACCACAATTCACGCGAAAGCAGATTTGCTATCGTTGACCTATGATGGCATCCTCCACGACGCAACGGCGACACGCTACAGCGTGATTCATCGCTTGACAAGAATACCACCCGGAGGTGAGGTTGTTCTTGACCTGGGCACAGGATATACGTCTGCGGAGACAGTGGATATCGTTGAGCGCACTGATAGCAGCGTTGCATTTTCGATGTCCATAGGCAGCTTCTGCGGCCACCAACGCTATCGCAGGATATACTGCGTTGCCACGTTCCAGGGAGGTGCAGCGCTACGCATTGCTGATGACACGAGTATTCGTTCCTCTGTACCGTTGTCCGGACGGGGTTTTCTGGTAACCTCGGTCCCAACCGCCGACACCATTCAGGTGCGGATAACGATGTCGCTGACGTCACTACAAAATGCACGAATCAATGATAGCGTAACTGTTGCCGGACGCTCCTTCGACGACCTTCGACAGCAGACCCTTGCAGATTGGAATAGCATGTTCGAGCGGTATTCTGTTGCCTCGACGGCAAGCCCTGAACGGAAAGCTCTCTGGTACAGTGCGCTCTATCGTGCCATGCAGCACCCATCCCTGGCCGAGGATGTGAGTGGCGACCACGTTCGGTACTCGTCAAGCGTCGTTGATCGTGACACGACCTATGAACGAACGATAGGTCATGACATCTGGGGATTCTTTCAGACCAACCTTGGATTCTTCAGCATGTTCCAGCAAGACATGTGGAAGAATATCTGTCGAACGCTGGTAGAAATGTCCGTGGAACACAACGACACACCGCAGTTTGACTACCTAGGCGTGCAGAAGTACATCATGGGCGGTGACCCTTTCCCGTTTATTGCTGCCGACGCCATCCTGAATGGCACGATGGACAAGGAACAGGCGAGGCGGCTTCTTCCCATTCTGGAGCATACATCCCGGAGAACCACGGATGTTCGCACCTTCGGCTGGCTGATGGAAGAGCTTGGATACATACCCATGGATAGACCTGATGGCGACCAGAGGATCTACAACTCCGTGGCCAATACGATAGAGTATGCCACCGCCGATGCCGCCAACGCACTCTTTGCCGAAGCCCTCGAAGAATATGTTCTTGCAGATGCGTTTCGTCAGCGGGCTGCTCGAATCTGGAATGTGTTCGACTCGGAGAGTGGATGGTTCCGAGAACGGCGCAGGAACGGCGACACGGTTCCAGGATTGGATCCAGATAGCTACAACGGCGACATTGGCCCCAATAGCGGCGGTCCAGGATTCAAGGAAGGATCCGCCCGCGAATTTCTGTTCTGGCCGCAACAACTTCGCCATCACCTGGTGTCCAGGCTTGGCGGTTGGGACGCCTATGCCAAAAAAATTGATCCCCTGTTCATCAATCCCCGTCGTCCCTATATCGTGCACAATCAAATACAAATGCACCTTCCTTTTCAATATCTCTACATCCCTGACTCTGCACACGTAGCCCACCGCTTGATTCGGCAAATTGCTGAAGAACAGTTCCCAAACGTCACCAAAGACCTACCTGGAAACGACGATCTTGGAAGCACGGCACTCTATGGCGTCTTCGTCATGATGGGGCTCTATCCGACCACGGCTTTTGATGGTACATGGCTGGTCACAGCGCCGTTGTTCGATAGCATCCGAATTGTCCGCAAGCAGTACGATACCCTCGACATTATTCGATCCGGAATCGAGGGTCCCTATGTTGCAGCAGTCTTCGTGGACGGCAGACAGGTAGCCACAACGCATATCGATGATCATGTTCTTCGGTCCGCGCGGATAGTACAAATTGTCACCTCCGACGTCGCCGTACCGCAACGCACGCGGTGGAATCGAGGTGATGTTCGTGCGCAATGGGATCCGCAAGGAGTCACCATTGAAGTGGCCGACGACCGCCGAACGTCACCGCTTGAGGTGCGAATTGAGAATGCTCAACGCACTGCGCAACTAGCCGTTGATACTATTCACGATGGCGAACGTTCGATCCGGTTTTCGAACATGGACACCGTCGTACGGTTTACTATTCGTGATCTCGACGATCCTGCCGCACGCATTGCGGCAGTTCGATATAGTGCCTCGAGAGGCAATACAATTGTCAGCGTTCCGATTACTCCCATTCCTGCCCGAGAATACGTCGTTCTTGCTGATATCAATGGCGAGTTTCCATCCCGAGTGGAGTTCACGGATGTCCTGGGAAGAAGCACAGTCTTGACCAACCAAACAATGAGTACGATGTCCATTGCCAGCCTTCATCCGGGTGTGTATTTCGTCCGTCTAGATTATCCACTTGGCCAGACCATGCAGACGAGAATCCTTGTCGTGCACTAGAGCGCTCGCAAGAGAACGGTCCTTTCCCGAAAGTTGTTAGGTTGCGCGAAGAACGCAACCACGACGACCTTTTCGGGGACATCATGACATTCGTCGTTCGCTCCTTGGTGGCCTGTGCCATTGCCGTGATGATGTGCCAGCCACTCCATGCCGACATTGCCGGCATCATCAATAGCTACTACGCCGTCACTGCCATCGGTGCGGCTGGATGTGTATCCTATGCCGACGTACGCTCCAGCACTGGACTATCACCGAATGATCGCGTCCTTGTCATTCAGATGAATGGCGCAGAAGCACGTCGCACGGAAGACGCATCCTACGGTGTCGTCACTGATATGGGCGGGGCAGGGTTATGGGAGATTGCTACGGTAGCTTCGGTAACTCCAACACGTGTGGTTCTACGCGAACGACTCCGGAACCAATACAATACCTTGGCGGCCGTTCAGTTGGTTCGCATCCACACCGGCACGAACGAACGCGTTCATGCGCCCGTGCTGGCCCAGCCGTGGAATGGATCGACAGGTGGCGTTATTGCCATTGAGCTTACGGGGACGTTAACACTGGACAACGAAGTCAACGCTTCGTCGTGCGGCTTCCGTGGCGGCATCAAGCGCTCTGGTGGATCGCCATGCTCCGCCATGCTGCTTGCGGCACCTGCCACCAACAATCTTGCAGCTCAAAAGGGCGAAAGCCATGCTACGCCAGGCCCGAACGACCATAGCGGAAGGGGAGCCTTTGCCACGGCTGGTGGTGGTGGCGTATCCCACAATTCCGGTGGCGGTGGTGGTGCCAACGCTGGCGCTGGCGGACAAGGGGGAAATGAATATGCAGGGTGCACGACGACTGCCAACAATGGAGGCTTGGGCGGCTGGGCCGTAGCCGATGCGCTGCTGCCCCCACGACTGCTGATGGGCGGTGGTGGTGGCGCTGGGCACCAGAATAATACTGCTGCCACCGATGGTGGCGCCGGTGGAGGCATCGTCGTCGTCCTTGCCGCTGAAATCACTGGTACGTCCGCACTCCGTGCCGACGGCACGAGTATCAGCGCATTGGCGGGCAATGATGCCGCTGGTGGCGCTGGAGCTGGCGGAACCGTCTGGGTATCGGCGCCGTCCATGACTGGCCAATGGGACATCACGATCCGCGGCGGTACTGGTGGCTCCGTCCGCACTGGCGTTCCTCACGGCACTGGCGGCGGTGGTGGTGGCGGCTGGGCCGTGTCTACGGCAAGGCCCTTTCCCACCGGCGTTGTTTCCATAGCCCGTGCTGGCGGAGCCCCTGGCGAAAACGTTCTTGCCGCTGGGGCCCTGCGGCAGTATCGGGCAACAGCAGGACGAGATGGCATCGTTCTACAGGCCGCGGCCGTGCCATTTGCTCTCGTGCCCGATCCACCAGTCGTTCTTGCTGCGGGAGATACTACCGTGTGCCCTGGTGATTCCGTACGTCTTTCCGCTA
>JALOMA010000165.1 GCA_025455735.1 Candidatus Kapaibacterium sp. | reverse complement strand
AATCCAGGATTCAACATTCCTGATTTTGACTCCATTCGATCAATTGCACGGCGACATGGTGTTCCATTGGTTGTCGACAATACCTTCGGCGCCGCGGGATATCTCTTCCGGCCGATTGACCATGGTGCGGATATTGTTGTTGCTTCGGCGACAAAGTGGATCGGTGGACATGGCACGGCGATTGGCGGCGTCATCGTGGATTCGGGTAGGTTCGATTGGACGAACGGCAGATTTCCATCGTTCACTGAACCCAGTGAGGGATATCATGGTCTGCGCTTTGCCGAGACCTTTGGCGCTGCGGGACCATTCGGAAATATTGCTTTCATCATTCGGGCCAGGGTTGAAGGTCTTCGCGATCTTGGACCGTCATTGTCGCCATTCAACGCCTGGCTGCTGCTGCAAGGTCTGGAAACACTGTCCCTCCGTGTTGACCGCACCGTGGAGAACGCCCTGGCTGTTGCGCGATGGCTTGAGCAGCACCCGGAGATTGAATCCGTCAACTACCCTGGCCTTCCATCCAGCCCATACCATGATCGTGCGTTGCAGTATTTCCCACGTGGATTCGGTGGGGTGCTTACGTTCACGCCACGCGGTGGCGCAGAGCGTGCCCGGCGCATTGTTGACTCACTCAAGCTCATTAGTCACCTCGCCAACGTTGGCGACGCCAAGTCGCTGATCATTCAACCATCGTTGACAACCCACCAGCAATTATCACCGAACGAGCAGCGAAGTGCAGGCGTAGAACCGGCCCAGCTGCGTCTTTCCGTGGGTATTGAACATCGCGAAGACATTCTTGCCGACCTAGAACAGGCACTCGAGGTATAACCATGACGGTAGCAGTATTGGCGGCAGAGCCTGGAGTTCTGTCCATGTATCACTCGACGTTTCCGTTCCACCTTGAGGGTGGCGGCGTCCTGCCCAGTTTGACCATTGCCTATCGTACGTGGGGGGAGCTCTCCCCCCACGGCGATAACGTCATCTGGATTTGCCATGCCTTAACGGGAGATAGTCTTGCAACCCAATGGTGGGATGCCATTGTTGGCCCAGGAAAGGTGATCGATACCAACCGGTTCTTTGTGGTTTGTGCCACAATGATTGGTTCCTGTTACGGATCCACTGGACCACGTAGTATTGACCCCATTACTGGTGATCCGTATGGAACGTCCTTCCCCTTGATCACCATTCGCGACATGGTCCGTGCCCACATCGAGCTTCGAAAGGAGCTTGCTATTCGGCGCATCCGCGCCGTCGTTGGTGGGTCCATGGGTGGGCAACAGGCCTTGGAATGGGCTGTCATGGAGCCAGACGTCATTGCTGCCGCAGTGCCGATAGCAACGAATGCTCGACATTCACCATGGGGCATTGCCTTCAATGCCAGCCAACGGATGGCGCTGGAGGCAGATCCAACGTTCTTCGACAATCGCCCTGATGCCGGAACACGAGGTTTGGCGGCAGCCCGGGCAATCGGCATGCTATCATATCGCACCCACGCACTGTACAATGGACGTCAGCGAGAGTCCGATGACATCATCAGTGGATTCCGTGCAGAGTCGTATCAACGGCACCAGGGACAAAAACTCGTTGAGCGTTTCCATGCCCATGCCTACTGGACACTCACGCGGGCTATGGACAGCCATGATGTTGGCCGTGGTCGCGGCGGAACAGGTGCCGCATTGCGTGCTATCAAGGCCGAGATGCTGGTTATAGGAATCGACACGGACCTCTTGTTCCCCGAGGAGGAGCAGCACTTTATCGTCGATATGGTCCCCAAGGCCACCTATCGCCGACTTCGTTCCAATGCAGGCCACGACGCATTCCTTCTCGATCAGGATCGTTTGGCCCTTCTTCTTCAATCATCACCAATATTTTCCTGACATGGCATCTAATACACTACGCATCGGACTTTTCGGCTTTGGCGTTGTTGGCCAAGGATTGTACGATGTTTTGCGGCGCACGCCTGGTCTGCGTTCCGAGATTGTTCGTATCGGCGTCAAAGACCGATCGAAACAGCGGACTCTCGAGGCATCGCGTTTTACGTTTGATCCGGACGTCATCCTTGATGATCCAGAAATCGACATCGTCGTAGAGCTTATCGACGATGCCGAAGCTGCGTTCAATATCGTATCTACGGCCTTGAGGCGCGGAAAGGCCGTTGTCACGGCAAACAAGCGTCTCGTTGCCACTCGATTCGAAGAGCTTCTCAGTCTCCAACGCGAAACTGGCCGTCCACTCCTCTACGAAGCTGCTGTGGCTGGAAGTATTCCGATCATACGCAATCTTGAAGAATACTACGACAACGACTTGCTTCGGACGGTATCTGGAATCGTAAACGGCACAACGAACTTTATCCTGACGAAACTCACCGAGGACGCAACGGGCACAACGTCGTATGCCGACGTTGTTCGGCAGGCTCAGAAGCTCGGATTTGCCGAGAGTGATCCCACGTTGGACGTCGAGGCATTTGACGCAGCATTCAAGACGCACATTATTGCAGCGCATGCTTTTGGAGCTGCCATCGGAACCGATGATGTCTTCCGGCGCGGAATTGCTGCAGTAACTCCCTATGACATTCAAACGGCCCGTCATCACGACGCCGTTATCAAGCTTGTTGCCCGCGTTCGGCTGCATGGAAAGGCGGTCACTGCCAGCGCTCTCCCTGCTTTGGTTCATACGTCCCATCCGTTGGCGCGCATCAGCAACGAATACAACGCCGTGAGCATTGAAGCCGCCTTTTCCGACAGTCAGTTGATGGTAGGGAAGGGAGCTGGTAGCCACCCTACGGCATCGGCAGTGCTGAGCGACATTGCGGCGCTGCGCTACGACTACCGATACGAGTACAAAAAAATCGACCAAGGCATTCGCCCTACTTCTACGGAAGAAGTTTCCGTGACCATCTACGTTCGGTCACCTTCCGAAGATGTGCTTCGTGGTGTACCCTTTACAAGCGTCGATGTAGACCACAGGTCGCAGCGTGGGCACTATATCATTGGGTCGACAACGCTGCGAGCATTGCGGCGTTCAGCAGCATTTGCCGACCCAGATACGTTTATCGCCGTGGTTGGCGATGAAGGGCGCGGTGACGCTACGCCGTCGGGTCACCTTTTTCAAGATTGAGTTTCACGGCATGTCGTACGAGAGATTCGTATGCAGCCAGGTTGATGTCGTTGACGGCAGTAATGCGTATGTGTCGCATTTTCAGTCCGTCACCCTCAAGCAGATGGTCGGGGTCGTTCAATTCGGCCCCACGCCAGAAGCCAAAATTGATATGATTCGAAAACGCCTTGAAGTAGCACATTGGCCCTTCTAGTTCAAATACGGGTTGGGACCATTTAATGCTTTCAACGGCATCGGGTGCGGCTGCACGGAGGATATCGCGTAGGCGCATGAGCACTTCGCGTTGCCAACCTTTATGGTGTTGAATGTAGCCTTCCACGGAGCTGGCTTGCACCTGTGTGGCTACAGGGATGACGGGTTCTGCGAGCAAGTCTTCACGCGGGCCATCGATACGAACGAGCCTCCGTTGGAGAACGCTTGGCCCCTTGGGTGCGGCGTCGCGACGCTCGCGTTGTTCGCGACCTCGACTCTTGGACCGCCTTCTCCCATCGCGACGATCACGATCGTCGAGGCGTTCATCGGCCGTCTCATTGTCGTCGGCGGGCCTATCATCGTCGTCGCTGGTATGGCGGCGCTCGTGGTCGGCTGAACGATCCTCGTTTCGATGGCGGCGTTCTTGATCGGCGGGCCGGTCACGGTCTCCACTCCGTTGGCGGCGATCCTGTTGCGCGGGCTTTTCGCCTGTTTCGGTGGATGCTTCGGGAGACCCTTGATCACGACGCTCGGCTTCGGGAGCATCGGACGACCGCTTCCGTTTGCGACGCCGTTTGCGTCGTTCGCGTGTTTCCGCATCGTCACCAATGGGTTCACCCGTACTGCCATTCTCGTGGGCTACCATTCCATCGCGAGCTTTTTCGCGGTTACGGCCAGCTGGTTGGCGTTGTTGCCTTGCCTCGGATGCTGCGTCGTCATCACCATCATCATCCATGCCGCCGTTACCTTCGCCGACGTTTTCTCCTGGCGCACCGTCCTGGGCATCCCTGCCGCGGCCTCGGCGCCGACGGCGGCGCTTCTTCTTCGGGCCATCGCCCGGCGCACCACCAGCGTTCTCGGAGGATTCATGAACGCGTTCGTCGTCATTCATCATGATCATGCTATAGTAAAACCCTAATTACGAGATGGCAAAGATACCCATACGATGCCGAATGCTTGACGGTTCGTTTCCATGTTGTAGGTTGCTTCCATGTACGCTTGGTTCTCGACGGATGTGACAATCCGACCAGATGACATCGATCTGAACAACCATGTTCATAACAGCCGCTATGTTGACTTCGTTTTAGCTGCACGATACGATCAAATGGCACGTTGTTACCATATGTCCATGGAAGAGTTCGTGACGATGGGATTTTCCTGGGTGAATACGGAGACATATATCCAGTACCGTCGTCCAATGCGGTTAGGCCAAACGGCGCGTGTCTGGACGCGCATCAGTGAGTTCTATCCTCGGTCTGTCCGTGTTGAATTTCGTATCGACGATGCCAAGACCGCCAAAGAGTGTTGCCGCGGCCATCAGATGTACACCATGGTTAGCACAATCGATGGTCGGTCTGTCACCATACCAGATGATATTCGGCAACGTTATGCCATTCTCGAACAAACGGAGGACAATACCGATGGCGCACCATGATGTTCGATGCACGTGGGATGAAGGGCTCGTCTTTACTGCACACCAGGACGATCGCGAGTTCATGCTTGCTGGTTCTGCCGATGAATCTGGAGTGCGGCGTGGCGTAAGCCCCAAGAAGCTCCTTCTGACAGCACTTGCCGGATGTACGGCAATGGACGTTGCGTCATTGCTGCCGAAGATGAGGGTGCCATTCAGTCACATCCACATTTCCGCTTCTGGCGAGCTGACGGAGGAGCATCCCAAGGTGTATCTGTCCATGCATGTTGTGTACGACATCGGCACGACGGAGGAATACCGCTCTCAGGTGGAGAGTATCGTGGAGAAATCCGTAACGAAATATTGCGGCGTTCATGCCATGCTGGAAAAGGTAGCTTCCGTAACGCATGAAATCCGTTTGACAGGTTCTGTCGCCGTCTAGAGCGTGGGAAATCACGGGTGCGACGGAGTTACCTGTTGCGTCGTTAGAAAAGAAGAAGGGCACCCCAGTTGGGGTGCCCTTCTTTGGATTTCAAGCAAGGCGGGGAACGTCGATGCGTTAGTGTGAACGGCGGCGTGGTGCAAAGGAACCACGGCGACGTCCGCCACCACCGCCACCACGACGATCCATGGAGCTATTCCCAGGACGTCCATTGGTAGGACGACGCATTGGTTGGGGCTCTTCGACGGCGAACGGATGGTCTGTTACACGGGGGATGCTTGTCCGTATCGTACGCTCGATGTCGCGAACATCATTCCGTTCGTCGAGGCTTGCCAGCGTGATGGCAACGCCTTCGATTCCAGCACGACCGGTGCGACCTATGCGGTGCACGTAGGTCTCGGGCGATTCAGGAACATCAAAGTTGATCACGTATGGCAACTGGCTAACGTCAATACCGCGGGCTGCAATATCTGTTGCCACAAGCACACGTGTCTGGCGATTCTTGAAGGCGCGAAGAGCACGTTGACGGGCGTCCTGCGACTTGTCGCCGTGTAATGCATCGGCACGGAAGCCTGCGCGCTGGAGGTCGCGACTAACACGATCAGCACCGCGTTTCGTGCGGGTAAATACCAGAACGGATCCTTCGAGTTCGTTTGCCAA
>JALOMA010000017.1 GCA_025455735.1 Candidatus Kapaibacterium sp. | reverse complement strand
TCTTCCATCATGTTCACGGCTGCGACGCCGTCCTCTGTAACCGATACAACGGACTTCATCTGGCCAAGAGGGATGACGTTCTTCGTGCCTGGCTCGACAGCACTAAAGAGCGTACGAACAACGTACCTTCCTTTGCTGTCTGGTTCCACACTTAAAATGGTTGGATGAAACGTGGCAATCAGGTCGGTACTTTGAGAAAACCATGTCCTCATCACACTGGCGGCCGATCCAGGTACCATCGTTCTATCAGCATCGGGTGTTGCTGGTGTACGCCAATGGCCAATAGAATCTATCCAGGCCTGTACAATACGTCGAACAACGACGTTCGCAGTATCCACACGTGGCATAACGCGTACTGCGTCATCGCATAGTACGACCGTTGGCAGCAGTAGCAGCCACAGTAACATCGATATGGCGCGTGTACTTGGCATGGGCGTGGATGGATGACGTCATTCGTAGGAACATTGACGGATCAACATTACCAAATTTTAACACGCGAAGGTTTGCCAATGTTCCGTTCTCTCTTAGGAGAAGGAGCCTATCGAGTCCACAGCTCCCACATCCCGATGGCCGAAGCCTGCACCACATTGAGCGATGTGTGTGGCAGCGCCATGGGAATTGCGGCAAGGGAATTGCACACTGCACGCACGGATGGGCGCAGGCCATGACCTTCGTTACCGACGACAAGAATGTCGGGCCTGGGGCAATCCCCTAATGGGATCGTCCCAGGCCCTGTTTCCAGGCCAACAACCACACGTCCTTCGGCACGCTGGTCGGCTAGATATGCTGCCAGATCATCCACTGCGGCACTTCGGACAAAAAAACATGCTCCCATACTGGCACGAACGCTGCGCCGAAGCCATGGACTGGTGGAGCGGCTATCGCGCAGAACCGACGGTATTCCGAGGGCCGCCACGGTGCGCATGATCGCCCCCACGTTGGTGGCATCATGGATTCCATCGAGCGCTACAATTGGATACGTCAACGAAAGGGCATCGTCATCCCTCGCCTCTGCTACGGCAACTACGGGGCTGCGAAGATCAAAGCCAAGGAGCGTGGCCAGTTCGCTACGGTTAAGTGCCACCGTAGGGTTCGGCACCAGAGCTGGGTCGCCAACGATGCCATGGACCAGTCGCCCAGACCGCATCAGCTGGAGCACTGCCGTGCGCCCCTCGGTGATGGCAAGGCCCCTTTCCAAAGGACGTTCGGGGTTGGCAACGAGGTTGCGGAGCACGTCCAACACTTCGGACGGTTCTAGAACGGATGGGGATGAACTTTTCACGAATAGGGTAACGTTGTGACTGGCTCGACGGTGTTTTCGGTAATTTAGCCGTCCTAACTCCAAGACGTAGAGGATCACATGACAGAAACAACGACAGGATTCGGGTTCGACCTGAGTGAAGAGCAGCAAGCGATTCGCCAGCACGTGCGCTCGTTCGTCGAAGACGAAGTGAAACCCGTTGCCCTGCACTTTGATGAGACACAAGAGTTCCCAACAGACATCTTCCGGAAGCTGGGAGAGCTTGGTTATTTGGGGATTGTGATTCCTACGGAATACGGCGGCAGTGGTATGGGCTACATGGAATATGCCCTCGTGGTGGAAGAAGTGGGCCGAGGTTGCCCAGCCATTGGCTTGGGAGTAGCTGCCCACAATGGTCTTTGCACCGGGCATCTTTTCCGATTCGGCAGCGAAGAATTGCGTCAAAAGTACATTCCGCGTCTTGCAACTGGTGCGACGATGGGGGCATGGGCCCTGACGGAGCCCAATGCTGGATCGGACGCTGGAGGCACACAAACCACAGCAGTACGCGATGGCGATGAATGGGTGATTAACGGCTCCAAGAATTTCATCACTCACGGCAACGTAGGCGATATCTGCGTAGTCATGGCCGTTACAGATCCATCCAAGGGGAAGAAGGGAATCTCGGCCTTTGCCGTGGATAAGTCCATGGCTGGATATTATGGATCCAAGAAAGAAAACAAACTTGGCATGCGCTGTAGTGATACTGCAGGGCTGACCTTCGATAACGTGCGTGTTCCTGGATCTCACCTCATCGGAAACGAAGGTGAAGGTTTTATTCAGGCGCTGCAGATTCTTGACGGCGGACGCATTTCAATCGCTGCACTTAGTGTAGGGTTGGCACAGGGTGCATTCGAAGCCGCCTTGCAATATGCAACGCAACGCCAGCAGTTCGGCAAACGTTTGGCAGATATGCAGGCAATTCAGTTCAAGCTGGCACGCATGTCGATGGAAATTGAGGCAGCGCGCATTCTGACGTATCGCGCGGCATGGATGCGCGATAGTGGATTGGACTATAGCCTTGCAGCTTCCGAAGCAAAATTATATGCTTCAGAAGTTGCCGTCCGCACAGCCGAGGATGCCATTCAAATTCATGGTGGCTACGGATATATCAAAGAATATCCCGTTGAAAAATACTGGCGGGATTCAAAGCTTCTCACCATCGGCGAAGGCACGTCTGAAATTCAGAAAATGGTCATTGCTCGTGGACTTGTAGCTGCTTTGTAAGGGATTGATTAATCGACATCGGACGGCTCGTCTTTTTCTAAAGACGAGCCGTTTTCGTTATTGACAAGGGGCCATGCCACACCGTCGGCCTCATCGCTGGCAAATAGCTCGGATAGTCCAAGAAGTCGCCCAAGAGTCGGTGCTATATCAACCGGTGATGCTGCGTCGTTGACAGTCGAATGGCCCACACCGCCGCCAAAAAACATCAAGGGAACGGAACGGTCGTAGTCATGATACGTTCCGTGTGTGGCTGGGGTTGACCCAAAAATCCAATAGCGCTTGGGGAAAAGAACAACGTGACCACAACGGTCTGGACGAAACGAACGTTTGATACGAGCAAAGTGCTCCAGAGAAAGGCCTTCGGGACAAACGTCCTGGGACAGTTGCGCCGATGGCAGGGCTGCCTCCATTCCTTGCAGAGCCAAAAGAGCTGCTGCAGCGTAGGCGGCAGCAGAATCAATGTCGATGTTTCTTCGTTGGCATAGCGCTGTGTCAAGGTACAAAGCTGGTTCAAGGATGCGTTCCACCCAGAATGAGTCTGGCCCTCCATACCGATGCGTCAGGGCAGAATCAACGGCCCTTCGAAGCGTTGCCTGGCGGATACGGCCTGCATCAATGGTGGTTCCCTGAGCTTCAGCAGCGTTGCGGATGACTTCTGGAATTGGCGCCACGCCGTGGTCGGACGTGACGACAAGCACATAGTGTGTACGACCTACGAGGGTGTCAAGGGCATCAATGAAAGAAGCCAGAATAGTGTCGCAGGCGCGGTACAATTCCTGGACTTCACGAGAGTCCGGACCAAAGGTGTGCCCAAGGAAGTCTGTCGTAGAAACACCAATAGCAAGCACATCGGCAATACTATCGGCCCCAAGGGCATCCCGACGGATGGTCTCCACTGCGGCGGCAAAGAGGTATTCAACGGAGTAGGGCGAGCGTACGAAGTCGGCAACGTACTGTTCGCTGTCGGAAGCCATAGGCATCCGGTGGGGAAAGCTGCGGCGGCCGCTGCTCATGGTTCCCTCCCCCATGACGTCGTCGATGGCGGGGTCAAGACTATCAGCAAGGCCGGCCCTCCACGTGCGGCCTTGATAGGCCGTAAAGGGCAGTCGGGTATTCAGTCCTGGCAACCAGGCCGGTTTTCTGTAGGCAGAAGACGTAGTAAATCCTCCGGCAGCTTCATCAAACCATAGGGCAGTGGTAGCAGACATTCCTGCCATCAGTATTGCGGCGCGATCCTTGAGGGCGATGCCGACATTCTTATGCCGAGGATCCAATCTTCGCAGTCGATCGCCAAGGGTGGGTACCAGCATTGTAGCGGCAGAAAGACCATGAGAGGTGTCTTCGGCACAATACAGGCACCGTTGCAGGCGTGCGTCGCAGAAGTTGTTGGCAACAATGCCGTTCCGGTAAGGATACATCCCACTCAGAATAGTGGCATGGCCGGGGCCCGTCATCAAACTGGCATGATTGTATGCTGCGTTGGCAAAGACGGTTCCTTCGCGACGAATGCGTTCGAAGCCCCTGGATGAGGCAAATCGCGCGAACTGCGGCGGATAGTCCCCGCGATATTGATCGTACGAAACCACGACGACCAATCGTGGCTTGGGCGCTTGCGCCCACATGACACAAGCACCCAACAGCACGACGATGAGGGTGATCAGGCTCCGAAACGGCGTAGGATCAGCGCAACATCGTATGCTTGCTGATTGTTGTATTCGGTGGCGAGCTTGCGATAGTTCACAAGGTCGATGATGGTTCCAATGAAGCACAGGCCAAAGAGTAGGAGATAAAGGATACCCATACCAACTTGATTCAGAACGAATCGTTGGATACCATGAATGCCTAAAAATCCCAGAAGAGTAAGAAGAAGGATCATCATCGGATCCTTCCGGCGGGCCCGATACATCATGGCGAACTGCATCGCTTGATCATCGGTGTAATCATTCAACAGTAGCTGAACGTAGGCCAGCTCTTCGGCGTCAATCTCGGGCAGTACTTGGTATGCGTTTGCCATGGCGTCTTCCTACGAAGGTAAAGGATGGGAAGGTAAGAGTGATGATACGATTCAATAGTACGAGCGTGGCCGGGACTCCCAGCACGTGATAACTCCATGACTCTGCAAGGTTACCCCGTAGTGCGTAGGCAATTGATCTGCCCAAGCCACACCCCCAGCAACCGTCGAAACCCAGCAAGGTTGGAATGCACAAGGTTAGGTGGCCGTCCAGAGAAGGCCCAGCAATTGCCAATACGATCAAGGCCATCGTCCAGATGCCAGCTTCAATGGTTTGCCTTGCAGGCGGTTGTACGGGGTGCGGATAGCTCTTCATGCGGCGGTTCGGTACGAAGGCACCGTCGATAGGTTACGCTGGGTGGGTGTGGAAAATTTTCGCGTCTATTTGGCCACGTTGTATTCGGGGCGTATATTGCAAGTCCGTTTTTCGACAGAGACTATCCGAACCATTATGTACGCAGTCGTTGATATTGCAGGCCAGCAGTTCGTGGTTGCACCTCAGCAAAAGCTGACGGTGAATCGCCTCGACAAGAACGTTGGCGAAACCGTCGAGTTCACAAACATCACCCTGACGAGCGTGAACGGCACCGTAACGGTTGGCCAGCCACTGGTTAAGGGTACGGTAAAGGCCACTGTCACTGGTCACGGCAAGGGTGATAAGGTTCTTGTGTTCCACAAGAAGCGCCGAAAAGGCTATCAGAAGCTCAACGGCCATCGCCAGCAGTTCACGACCATTACCATTACCGACATTAACGTTTAAGAGGTACAGTCATGGCTCACAAGAAAGGGGCCGGCTCAACCAAAAACGGTCGCGACTCCAACGCCAAAAGACTTGGCGTGAAGAAGTTCGGTGGCCAGCAGGTTCTTGCCGGCAACATCATTATCCGTCAGAACGGCACGAACGTTCACCCTGGCACCAATGTTGGTTTAGGGCGCGACTACACGTTGTTCGCACTGGCTGATGGTGTAGTTCAATTCCAGCGCAAGGATCGCAATCGCCTTAAGGTATCGGTCATTCCCTCGGCCAACTGATGGCATCCCGTGCACATATGTAAAAAACGCCTCATTTTGAGGCGTTTTTCGTTTCCGGCAATCATTTACGTCTCATCCAGCCAACCTTTTAGGAGAACCGACTCATGTCGAAAGCCCCCGTCCGTGTTGCTGTTACCGGCGCTGCTGGTCAGATTGGCTATAGCCTACTCTTCCGTATAGCCAGCGGCGATATGTTGGGTACGGACCAGCCCGTTATTCTGCAACTTCTTGACTTGCCCCAAGGCATGCAAGCGCTGAGTGGCGTAGTCATGGAACTTGACGACTGTGCCTTTCCTCTTGTCCATGGAATCGTTGCTACGGATGACCCCATGGTTGCATTCAAGGATGCCGACTATGCCCTCCTCGTTGGTGCCCGCCCTCGTTCGAAGGGTATGGAGCGCAAGGACCTTCTTGAAGCAAACGCTCAGATCTTCACCGTACAAGGCAAAGCCCTCAATGCGGTTGCAAATCGCAACGTGAAGGTCGTCGTTGTTGGAAACCCTGCCAACACCAATGCCCTAATAACGGCAAATAGCGCTCCCGATTTGGACCCACGCAACATTACCGCACTGATGCGCTTGGATCACAACCGCGCATTGTCGCAGATTGCAGCCAAGACGGGTATCCATACGTCTAAGCTGGCAAAAATGACCGTTTGGGGAAATCACTCCGTTACTCAGTATCCGGATATCTCAACGCTCGAAGGGAATGGCTCCCTGGTCTGGCCGTCAATTCAAGATCAGGACTGGTACGAAAACACCTTCATCCCTACAGTGGCCAAACGCGGTGCTGCCATCATTGAAGCACGTGGTTTGTCCAGCGCCGCTTCTGCCGCCAATGCGGCTATCGAACACATCCGTGATTGGGTTCTTGGTACACCAGCAGGTGACTGGGTGACGATGGGCATCCCATCCGATGGTTCCTATGGAATTCCCGAGGGTGTGGTCTACGGCTTCCCCGTAACATGCTCCAACGGCACGTATTCCATCGTACAAGGCCTCGACATCAGCGACTTCTCTCGTGCCCGCATGGATGCTACATATCAAGAGCTCCTCGAAGAACGCCAAGGCGTTCAGCACCTCTGGTAGAGCACCATTCCTTCGACCTATCAACGCAGCCCTTCCCGCTACCAACAGGAAGGGCTGCGTTATATGCGTACGCGCACAACATCAGAGAGTAGACAATTCGTCTGACCCATGCCACGACATTGCTACCGCGAGAATGAGCTTCTTCGAACAATGAAGAACATCGCACCTCCCCAATCAGCTCTTCGAACGGAGGTTGCGACGAAGGTGGGATACCAGCGGATAGAAATCTGATGTATGGAATGTACAAGCGCGCCCAGGCCTGGCCGTGCCAAGTTTCCATACCGTTGTTTCTGCGATGAGAACCATCAACACCATCTTGACAACAGATGGCGGTGCTGCCTTGTACTGGAGCAAGAGAACAGTATCACACTCTCCTTGAAGAATTTGCTGTGCGTCATAGCAAAAGAGTGCGTCGCTTACCCTCATACATACATTGATGGGTCCCTGATCCCTTTTGCATATTCTGAATCGGAGGCAGTTTCCAGTGCACAAACCGTGTATCTCCATTTCATCCATGAGATAGATTGTCGCTTTCGTATGGTGATACGCGTTGCCTGGAAATCGGCATAAACGCTATGGTTCTGTCGAAATGTTTGTGAACGTCATCAGTGCCGTAGTGTAGCCAGGCATACGATACTCGATACGGAGCAGTGTGTCACAATTCACCGGGCCTTGATACGACGAGTCGCGAGTCTATGAGGTTGGTATCAGTGCTGATGTGATGACAAATACTTAGGAACCCAGCAAGAGTTCGAGGGTAATGTGTTTGATTGGGGTTCCCATCGTGGACTAGACCTAAGAGTGTCCACCCTACACTTTTTGGGCAGTGTGATCTCGGCAACACAGTTCCAAGATATGGTTTGCATGTCCAAAGAAGCGAAATTGCATCGGTCACCTTTCAAACGTCTTCGTCATGTATACCGGCATGATCAGGGCAAAATCCCACCCATTGACAATTGAGCCACATTCTGCTCAGCTACGGAATCACCGGAGATGGGAGTTGTGATTCGGCGAAACGCTTCTGGCCATTCACGATGTGAAATATTCATTCATCCAATATCACAGGCCCTCGGCTACCATATCAAAGCTCTCACTTGTTGGTTGGCCTGTCGTGCATGTTGCGCTAAACACAGTCATCCACCTACACAAACTCTGTGCTTCAAGGATTCACCTGCTCAGGTTGTGATGAACTGGTCTCTGCGTTGGCAGTCTTTGACACTCTGAGTGTAAACCATGTTTACACCTTCTAAACTCTGTTTCATTTCATCGAAAGCGAGTCTCGCACCTATTCCAGGGCCTTGTTACGAGGATTGACGTGGTAAGCCGTACGTAGATGTGCGTCGAAACACACTTTTCACAAGACATCAGGCGTGTCCAGAAGGCCTGAACCACTAACCCGTTGATTTTATTGCTCTTAAAGCATGTTCAATGGTCTTGTTCGGATTCTGGCACGGAATTCCAAGGTTAGTAGGTGTAGGCGCGATACAAACCAGCGCGCTGAACAAAGCAACCATCTCTTATTCATCATTTCTTTTTTTTTGGAGTTTCTCATGAACAAGTTTCTTGCAATCGCCGGCATCGTTGCTCTTGGTGCAATCACAGCCTCTGCTCAAAAGAGCGCAGGTACCTCGGCCAAGGCCTCAGCTACCATCGTTCGTTCACTCTCTGTAGAAGCCAACCAGGACTTGGACTTCGGTTTCCAAGCACAAGGTGTTGGTGAGGTTACCATTGCACCATCTGAGGCAAAGGCTGTCAAGTTCACCATCACTGGTGAAGAGAAAATGGACGTCATGATCTCGTACTCGTCCCCAAGCGCTCTGATCAACCAAAACGGCTCAAAGCTCCCCTTCCGTGGCATCATCACGGCGAATTCCGACGATCAAGCAGAGAAGGCAGCCGACCTGTCTTCGGGCGACATCCGCACACTAAACGGCAAGGGTAACCACTTTGTCTATCTTGGTGGCACCATTGACGTAGCCAAGGATCAAGATCGTGGCTTCTACACTGGCCAGTTCGACATCAACGTCGAGTATACGTTCTAATCCATTGCTGAAATCCTGAATCAAAAAACTCCCCGGCAACACTGTTGCCGGGGAGTTTTTTCTTCTGCATACACAACACAATTGCACCAACGGTGCTCATGCATAGCTGATACCCACGCTTCCGACAGCTGGTTTCATAGTGATAACCTTCTTGTTATTCGACCATCAGTTTTACTGTCCGACCACTCTTCAACGTCAGCACGTAGACTCCAGACGGCGCATTGCCGGCTGATACGTCATAGCCTTCCGCTGTCTCGCGTATGGAAAACCATTGTGTAGCAAACGACCCTAGGACGTCGGCAATACCAAGAACTGGTTCTTGACAATGAAGAACCTCGTTGCTGCGGAGTGTCCGACCTTCTGGCTCTTCTTTGTGAGTGATTCCACGATCGACTGATGTGAACACGCCTTCTTTCAAAACAAATATGTCGCTATCTGAATAGACTACCACTTTTCTGCTTTGATCGCTAATGGTCATATACGTCAACTGCAAATCCTCCCTCAAGTGAATCTCTTGCTGAATGTTGAATTCGTTATCGACGTAACAAAGTCCGTTTTGCAGCAGCACTACTGCATCACCGTTCGTATAAAAGTCATACTGAACTATTGTATCTCCAAACTCACGTTCAGCAACAATCTCATTGGTTACAATATCAATACCTCTCAATGTCGTTGGATTTGCGAGGTAGAACAGGTGTCCCGAACGATTGATTGGCCTGCATTGCCATCGTGCTTCTATCCCAGCCAATCGAGAGGCATTTATCAGAGGCGGCAAACTGCTGTTGGAAACGTACTCTCCTCTTTCTACATCAATTACTTGAACACTTGAATGAAGGATGGCTGTTAGGCGCCGACTATCGGACGAAAAGAAGAAGCTCACATCCTGAGTATTCCAACATGGTATGGACGACGAACAGAGCTCATGCGTAACAATATCGTTGTAAGCAACAACCGTTCTACTACCTTCCTGGACTACCCTAGACTTACGATCGGGAGACAGGCCGTAGATCCTATCGTCATTGCGGCCAGTTAGTACTGCGGAGTCAACGAGATCCCAGGTTTTGGAGTCATAGACATAACTCACAACATCCTTTCTGAAACGACCCAGTGTATTTGCGACATTGAGGAACTGACTGTTGTTAAACTGGCTGACCCACCCTCCATGGTTGACATGTTGATTTCCTGACTGCAATCGCATCCTTAGTCCGGATGCATCGACTAGGTCTTCACCACTCAAAAAGAGACGCACTCCGGTGGTTCTCCCTTCGCTAACGACACAGTAGGCATCAGCAACTCTATCCGGATGAACGGTCTCGAGCATTAATCCTGATGTCAACATCATCGTCCCATCGTTCTTAATGCGTATACTTCGAAGGAAAGGTGTGGACCGAACGAACTGCCATCGCGAACTATCGCTTCGATAGTACCAAAGACTGTCTTGTGTAAACACGGCAAGATGTGCACCATCATCGGAGACTGCAGGCCTACCTGCAGACGGCATGAGTATGCTATCCAAGAGATTACCCGTCTTCAAATCATACTTATAGAGAACCTCATCGCCTAATGATGCATACACCGTTGTTCTTGCCAGGTCACACGCAAAGGAAAAGTCTTTCATCGGCGTTATCGTCGTACGTGGTACGATGAGTGTCGTAGTGTCCCCAGATCTCATGTCGACAACAAAGAGTTTATGCTGAAGGTTGACTCCAATTATCCTGTTCTTCGCTGCCATTCCGACTAGTCCACCCCTCATTATCATAAACCGCTCGTCAAATTGGGCCGAGAATAGAACACCTCCTGTATCGTTATGAGAAGAAATTGTGCTGCCATTTACGGTATACAGCATATCCCCAAACTCGTTGGCAGCAACGTATCCACCAGGCTTCAGCTCCCTGAAACTGCCACGTATTAGGTTATACATGAACAGTTTATCAGGGGATGAAGAATAACTATACCGAGATGAGATTACAAGCACACTGTCGCTCGCGAACGAATGAGGCGTATTCACGAATTCCTTATCACCAAAAGGTGTTGCGCTTAGATCATAGAAACTGGGATAGGAATTCGTCTGACGCGTTGGTTTGACGACAATCGTAGTTCCTTTGCCAGGATACGTGACACCGTTTCCAGACTCGTTGAGCACAATATCGTTTCCAAGCCTTCTGCTTAGTCTTGCGTAGTGTTCAAAATAGTGCGCCCTCTGACCAAAGACACTATTAGAAAGCAAAATTAGCAGTATGGCAGTACTGGTAGCGGCTATCGAATTACAAAACATAGTATCTAGTTACCTTAAAGGAAGGTTCGAAAGTACAAATATGAGAAAAAAGAACGAGCTCATCGAGGATCGACGAGACGTCTCTATTTCAACTGCTCGGAAAGGTCATTCGATGACCTGCTTTGGCGTTATGAATGATCGCAGCTCACCTTCCTTCACATCTTCCCAGTTTTCTACGTTACATTCCACCACGGCGATGCCACAGGTTGGAATGTTATCGATTCCTGCACGAGTGATTCGTTGCAGTACATCTGTCAGTCCAGGATTGTGACCTATGACACAGCATGAGTGTAGCGAAGCAGGTAGTGACCGAATGTGTGCCAATATCGTGTCAGCATCAGCTGAGTAGAGACTATCAAGAAAGGAGACGGTTTTAGCATGCATACCGAGAACAGCACTCATTAACGAGAACGTCTGGCGGGTGCGGCGTGACGTGCTACACAAAATAATGTCAAGAGGCAGTGCAAGATCGGCCAATCGGGTTGCCATTTTAGGCGCTGCGTTCCGGCCCCGATCTGCCAAGGGACGCTCGTGATCGGAAATTTGGGGTTGATCCCATGCAGACTTCGCGTGCCGCAGTAGAACGATTGTTTTCACTGAGAACGAACAGTAAACAAGAGAACGGCTGTAACAACGGTTGCGCCAACAAAAACGACAGGCTCCAGAATGTCGTCCCACCATGACGACGGTTCTGGCGGCAAGGCCCCCTGCGTAGAAGCGTGGTTCGTGGATTGAAGTCGTAGTGCTTGTTCTCGTGACAGCACATCAATGCGTTCGCGTGGGGTTGAGATTTGCGTCCATGTTGGGGAACGGCCCTCTGCTGATTCAATAACATGGAGTAGGACTCTCCGTTCAACGCTATCCTTATCAATGGCGGTATATCGCGTACTGGACTCCACAATTCCCAAGCGAATTCGTGGTCCTTGTTCAACTTGGTACAACATTATTCCGCGTTTGCGGCCCGCATCAACAAGAATCGAAACGAACCAGTCTTTGTCTGCAAAGTCATCAACATCAATTGCTATGGAATCACCGGATTGCGCAAGCGCGAAGCTCCGCTGCGCGATCGACTCCACAAAGGCCCGCATCACATCCGTGGTTGCATATTCGTTTCCGACTTGTCCACGACATACGCAACACCCAAGCACCACAATGAGTACAGAGAACAATGTCGTCATCGTCATGACGTACGTGCCTTTCTCCCCCGCAGTGCCAGCAGCGCTGCTACCATGGCATGTTCATCGTGATACAGTGCTGGACGAATACGCAATAGCCTACGGCGATCGCGAATGCGAATCTTAACGACTGAGAAGACTCCGCGAACTTTGATGCGATGATCCCTACCAACGCTGATTCGTTCGATGTCATCGTTGGAGAAGGTTCGTTCGTGGAATCTACTTGTGAACGTTATCCCCTGTTCGCTGATAATGACGGTTCTATTTGCAAGGGAATTCACAATAAGACCCGTGGTAGAAATAACAACAAAGACGCCAAGAAGAACGACGACTGGATCACCAACGACCACACTGATCTGTCCTTGTTGGAGAGTACTTTCCCATATCGCTCGAAGAACGACATATACAATGAGCGTTACCGCGTACACGGCAACATTTTGCCAATAAAAATCCAGGCGTGGAGTAAACTCAACGGGAAGGGTAACTTTTGGTAGGGTATCGGTCATCGGTGTTCTCGAAGGGCCAGTCGTCGAATGAGGTGGGCCACCGCATCAGCTGCTGCTGGCCGGCCCATTGCCTTCATGGCGACGGCCATTTGGTTGCGTTGGATTTCATCATTCAACAATTCCGACATTGTTGCGAAAAGACGCTCTTGAAGCTGATCATCACGAATGATCACCGCAGCCCCACGCTGCTGGGCAACCTGTGCATTCAGCGCCTGTTCATTCATACTTGCCGTCTGCAATGGTACAAATACCGCAGGTTTCCCTACCAAAGCAAGTTCAGCAAGTGTCGTAGCACCGCTTCGACATACGACAACATCGGCGGCCGCATACGCTAAACCCATGTCATCGATGAATGGACGTACCGCTACGTTTTTCGGAATCTCGGCATGAGAGCTCCACCCTTTTCCCGTTTGCCAGAGTACTTGGAAGGGGGCCGTGGCACAAGCGCCTAGCGCGTTCTCCATGGCCGTGTTGATGCTACGCGCTCCCAAACTGCCGCCGAATACCAAGACCGTTGGTATTGAAGGATGCAATCCAAAGGCTTCGCGTGCAATGGCTGCTGGATGTGAGGCATCGATTTGTGTGCGAACGGGGTTGCCTAGCACATGAAGTTTGTCGGCTATAGCATCGGAATAGTATTTGCGGCTCTCCTCGAATGCAAGCACGACAGCCGTTGCCTTTGACACAAGACGGGCATTGGCTTTACCGGGATTGAGGTTGGACTCCAGGACGAATAACGGCACACCTTCCTTGATTGCCGCAATGCCAGCGGGATAGCTTATGTACGCACCCGTGCATATGACGGCGTGCGGACGCACCTCACGCAAGACATTCCTGGCAATCGTGATACTCTTCCAGATTTTGAATGGCAAGGAAAGGGTAGACACCGACATCACACCGCGGAAACCTGTTATTGGCATGGGAACAAAACGGTATCCCAACTGTGGAATCAACGTCGTCTCCATCCTGTCAGCGCTTCCAAGGAACACGGCCTGGCATGCTCCAGAGGTTTGCTCCAGGAGACGTTCCACGACAGCAACAGCTGGAAAGATATGTCCACCAGTGCCGCCTGCGGCAACAACAACACGGAAGGGTTCGGTCGATGTGGGCATATGATGTGGAATAACAAGGTTGACGCCGAATCCGTCCAAACTACCCATAGTTGTGTAATTTTCGAGGCTCATGAAGAAACCCTCCTCCCTCCGATTTGGATGCTGTGCCATTGCAGCATCCTGCCTGCTGGCGCTTGCTGCCAACGGCGTTTCTGCACAATCGCCTGATGTAAAACCGCTGTTGAAGCAGGTTGCGAACGGGTGGACAGCCGACGCAAAGAAGGCCTTGCCGGACCTCCTGATAGATCACCCGAATGACCCGGCGGTGCTTTTCCTGCACGCCTCGCTCGTTGAAGAACCATCGCGCGCCGTGCCGTTGTATGAGCGTGTTGTTGATGCGTTTCCCAAGAGCGAGTGGGCCGACGATGCACTCCTACGTTTGATCATGGTATGGTCTTCGCGTCGGGACACAGCACGGGCACGCAAGTCACTCGTTCTGTTTCGGGACGCCTACGCCTCCAGCGAGCTCCTCACGGCGGCAGCCGATATGGTGCGCGTAACCGTTGGCCTACCCTTGGCCAACGAACGGAATGCCACCACGGCATCCAAGCCCGCAGATGCAAAGGCAACAGTCACGAAGCCATCTCCCGCCAAAACTACTGAAGCCACCCCGGTGGAGTCGGCGCCAACAAGTTATGCCATTCAGGTAGGAACGTACCGCAATAAGAACCAGGCCGACGAGATGGCGAACAGCTTCCGAAAGCGCCGTATGAAAGCCTCGGTGACGTCGAACAAGCGAGGCCCTACGCAAGCGTGGTCCATCATGGTAGGCGAATATGCCGACGAAGGAGCGGCCAGTACCGATGTGCCCCAAGTGAGGTCCATTTGTAAGTGTCGCGCATTTGTTGTCAAGAAGCCATGATGCTGCGTATCATCATCGTGCTGGCCATCCTGGTGCCTACGGTGGTATCCGCACAAAATGTTGACGTCTACGCAGAGCGCGCCACCATCGATGGCCAACTTCTCCGTGCCCTCCGTGGGCAGTCATCCTTGGGCTCCGTTGCTGTATGGCCACAGCAGGTGCGGCATGCCACGGCGGCTGGAGACGCCTTTGGAGCGTATGGCCGCGACTACTATCGGCCCCTCCGTGCGGATACCACAACAGGATTTCTGTTTGCCCCCGACGATGACGGGCGCTTTCGGCTGCTCACTGTCAACGACTCGCTCGTCCGAATGCAGGGCGACGCGTCGCTTATGGTACGCACAGGCATGACGCACGTGCAGAACACCGCTGAAGCCTTCGCATTGGTGCGCCCCGCTGTTCGCTTCATGGGGTCGCTTGGTGAGAACTTGGGGTTCTTCCTGGACCTATCAAATGGTGCCCGCCTTCGTGGTACCTCCAACAGGATAGCTCTCACCGACCCCACCCTGGCACGCACGTATAAGTTTCTGGTAGAAGAGCAGAGCTTCTTCGACCGGTACGTGGGCTACGTTCAATATCAAAGCGAGCATCTTCGTGTCCGCTTTGGCCGCGAGCCCATCCAATTCGGCTTCAGTCCGATTGACAACATGGTGCACTCCCTTCAGGCTGCACCCATGGACGGACTTTTGATTGATGTTCCGTACAAGGCCTTTCGTTTCACGTCCACACACTCCATGGTGGATGGCGTTGACACAGCCGGGAAGGCCGTGCCAACAAAGTTCATTGCTACTCATCGCGTAGCCGTCGACCCCACTCCGTGGCTGTCGGTGGCCATCAGCGATATGATTGTGTACTGGAACCGGGGCCTGGACCTTGCCTATCTCAATCCCTTGGCCTTCTTTGTTTCGGCAGGGCTGGGTACGGAAGAACGTAGCCGCACGGATAACTCCATCCTGGCACTCGACTGTGCCATACGCCCGTGGGAAGGAACAATGATCTATGGCTCTATTGTGGCGGATGACATTGCATTCTCGACCATTGGCGACACCTCCAATCTGGGCAACAACAACAAGTATGCATGGCAGATTGGTGCAAGCCAGCTCCTTGACGTTGGCACGATGCCTCTGTTGATTTCGGCGGAAATCGTCACCATGGACCCCTTTGTGTTCGCCCACCGAAGCATCGCTGCATCCTATACTCATATGGGTGCACCTGTCGGTTATGCCATGCAGCCCAATTCGGATAGGCTGGCGGCCCAACTGCGGCTTTGGTTTACGCCACGCACGTCGTTGCGCATCGATGTGGATTACACGCGCAACGGCGAGAACATTCTGGACGCCAACGGCAACAT
Organism: Candidatus Kapaibacterium sp.; assembly: GCA_025455735.1. Taxonomy (GTDB): domain Bacteria; phylum Bacteroidota; class Ignavibacteria; order Kapaibacteriales; family Kapaibacteriaceae; genus JALHPC01. The sequence goes on along the minus strand of JALOMA010000017.1, from coordinate 14,789 downwards.
CCTCGTCGGCGAGGATCCACGCTATCCGGGCTCCAACCTGCCGGCCCCTATCGGCAACGTCGGAGGCGATATTCTTCGAGGCGATGGTGACTTTCTGGTAGGCAACCGTTTTTTACGGGGCAACGTCTCGTTTACTCGACGCATTAATGCCTGGTTATCCGGCGAGGCTTGGAACAACGTGTTCTTCGACGTGCGTGCTGGATACGAAAACCGGAACGGTGGCAACCGTCCCGGTGAGTTCTTCTTCGGTTCCTTGGAGCTACGAGTTGGGTACTAAGCCTATCGTGTTGTTGCCAGACTGAGCTTCTTTGCTTGCAGTACTTCCCGTGTCGTGGTATGTCGGTGGACATACAGCACCACGTGACAGTTTTCCATGTTCCATGATACGCCATCGGGTACGGCATAGGTGATGGTGCGGGACACCGTTGTACCATTTGCGACGGCCGTTGAGGAAAGCTGCTCACCCCAGGCACCGTTCAACCCTGTACGGAAGACGTGGTTGAAGACATAGCCTTGAATCCGTGACGGTGAACGACTATAGTCTAGCTGACTACCAATAATCCCGTCTTCCACGAGCATGGCTGCTACGTGATAGTCTGGAGTGCCTGCCGTCTCGTACTCGATATCGGCGGTTACAGTAATTGTCCTGGCCGAGGAGTCATACGTCGCTGTTCCGTCGAGCGAAATTGCCGCCGACGTTTGTAGCTGCTGTGCCACAACCTGGGCCCACTGGCCCCTGCCCAGAAGGAACTGCCCTGTAGGACGAGTTCTGTTGACCATTCCTTTGGGGATCCCTTCACGGCTTGCATTGAAGGTATTGTCGAATTCGTTGCCATGAGGAGTGCGGAACTCGTGCGGATAGTCTGGCGGGGCGGGCGACGCCAGGGTGCCAACATGGACGGCGACGGTAATGACGCGCCCGTCATAGGCATCTTCGATCTCTTTTGCCGTTGTTGCAGCCGCAGGGCAATTGCCACAAAGCTGGCCAGTAAAGTCCTCAAGTAACACTGTTCGTGGTACACCTGTGCCACCGTTGTTGCCATCGGGGCGCTCGGTGGGATCGCCTTCGATAACGTCGCAGCTGCCAACGATAGCAGCCGTAGCGCAGAGAAGAAGGAAGGTTTTCACTGACAAAACTCCCGGGTAGTGGAATGCAAGGACAAGGACAAGCCAGGTGTGTTACACATATCGTTAGAATGTATAGGTAACACCCAGGTTGAATCCATTGGAGGCTGGTACTGGACGACAGATACCGCCCACGCAGAGGATTCCACCGCGGACGCGAGCATACCCTGCCTGCACCCGCAATGCGTCAACAACATAGGCAACATTCAGGTTCGGATAGACAACGGCGTCTTCTTCGTTGAGGAGGTTAACACTGCGGCGGTTATAGTTTATCTCGGCGAAAGCCGTAAAGAACCACGACGGTGAAATGGAATACTCTGCGAGGGCCATCATCCAGTCACCGTTCTGGAGAGACAGTTCCTTGGTGCCCTTCTCGTAGGATGTTGCCATGTATTGGAATTCGGTACGGAGGGCCTGGCCCCTTGCCAACGACCACCAGAGTTCCAGGACGGCAAACTGGGCGTTGATGATGCCGAATTTCAGTTCGCGTGGGGCAGCACGGCGTTCAACAACATCCTGGTTGTAATCCAGATTGATGTAGGAGAACGTTGTTTTGAAGGATCGGCCCCATTTCCGTGTGATTTCGATGTTGATGTCGCGGTAATAGAGATCACGCGGATTGTCGGACCACATAAACGCTGCATTGTAGGTGTACCGACCTGTATGGACGGTGTCGAGACCATAGGCCAAAGACGCATTGATGCTGACGGTCGTTTCGTCGTCGCCAAGAATGCCACCTTTGGGAATGGTAAATACGACTTCGCCTTGAAGACCGAACTCACCTGTTGGCTGCGTGGCATAGGGATAGAGGGTTATCAGGCGCCAGGTATGTTGTTTCGTAAGGGCTGGGAGGTAGTTGACCGTTTGTACGTTACCAACTGCAGTACGATCGCTCCGGAAGTCCATGTTGTCGATACGCTTTGCTGCCAGGTTGATACCAAGTCCTGCATCAGCATAGTTCACGGCAGCAAAGATGGCATTGCCGGGATTGTACGAGAGGACGTTGGCCTCACCTGGATCGTTGACCTTATAGGCATACTCCACGTCCACGGAAAAAGCATTATAGGCGATGTTGGCCCTGCTACTCCAAGCAAGCACGTTCTGAGGCAGGCGTAAAAAATCGTTTTGATCGGCTTGAAACCTACTAACGGCACTCGAACCCAGCTCGATGCGCATCCCTTCGGGAAGTAGTGTTTCATCAAGTTGACCAATATCAACAGCCACATCGGCTCCCCGCATGATGCCTTGGGAGAGGTCGAAGAACGCCCGCTGCCGACCCACGAAGCCTGTGATCTTGATACCGGGTATGGGCAGGAATTTCAGCCGGATACCATCAATGGAGTTGTCGAAACCAAGGTTACGTTCCTCGTACGTTCGTAGGATCATACCCGTCCCAAACTGTTCGTAGAAGTTACCAACGGTAACGTCTACGTGCGTGTCGGAATACGTAGCAAACCGGTAGGGAAGACCGATGCCTGTGCCAGATCCCGTGCTGGCATATCGAGGGTCAATGCCAAGCAGCGGGTTCTGATACGATTCGAATCGAACACCAGCGGTGAACTTTCCGCGTGTAAACAGAATGTTGGCAAACGTATTCGAGAGTAGGTTCTCGGGCACTTCAGGTGCGCCGATCAAACTATCGGGACGATAGGTTTGCATATCGAATTGAATGCTTCCACTGATGGTACCAAGATCCGGTACGCTCGTTTGGGCAACAATAGTGGATGAGCCCAGGGTACAAGCCAGGGCAAGGGCAAGGGTACGGAACCTCGTCATGCAGCGCAGCAGTAGTGGTAACAACAAAACCCGGCATGTGTGCCGGGTTTATCGGTCGGTGGAGTTGCTTCCGGCGGTGCCGGTCAGCCTTCGCGGCCGGTAATCTTCTTGATTTCGTTTTCCAGGTCTTCTTCGTCGCCAGCAGCATATGACGCATGTTGCCACACGATACGTCCACCCTTTACGAGGAATGTATGCGGAACGTTGTTGACGTTCATGGCGCGCTTGAAGTCCTGATTGACGTCCAACAAGACCTCGAACAACCAGTTCCGGCCCTTGATGAAGGCAGGAACCTTTTGGGCATTGCGGGAATCGTCGATGGATACGGCAACAATTTTCACGCCATACTTTTCCTGCCACTCCTTGTAGAGGCTATTATAGGCTACAAGCTCCTGGAGGCACGGTTTGCACCACGTAGCCCAGAAGGACACGACCACGGGCGTGGTATCGCGCGACAGGTCGGCGGTGTTGATCAACTTGCCGTTTGCATCGCGGAGCTGAACGGCTGGCAACGTGATGTTATCCTGGTCGCCTGGGTATGCCTCAAGCGAGAATACCGACGCACACAGAACGGTGAGGAGAAGGAGGAGATGGCGCATAACCTGTTACAATCTTCGGTGGTGGGTGTCTAGCAGCGGTCTTCGACGTCCTTAAAGCGTGATAGCATTGGACGCACAGAAGAGTTTGCTAGTTTTACGTTCATCAGACAAAGGGAAAAACTATGAAAAAATCTCTCCTCGGCATCCTCGTAGTTGGTTTTGTATCGCTGACGGGGCTAAGCTCGTGCTCGACCGAAAGCGATCCCGGTTTTCCACCGCTGCCTTCGACCATGTGGACCGTCTTGACGAAAGACACGGTCGTTCGGGCGGATAGCCGATCAGCACCTATTGTAGAGTCGAAGATGAAGGTGAAGAACCCAACAACGTCAAACCAGAGCTATCGAGTGCGATTCGACTCCTCAGGCTTTGCATTTGGTCATACCGTCAACTTCTGCGTTGGTGAGTTGTGCCTGCCAACGTCTGGGCTCAACCCTCTTACGCTCGATCCCTTTGTCTTGAAAGCCGGTGCGGAAGAAACCCTGAAGCTCCAGGTACTTCCAGCTAACAATAGCGGAGAGTCGCGCCTGTACTTCGTTCTCTACAGTACAACGAATCCCGCCGATTCCATCGTCTTCGATTCTAAAGTGATTGTTCCAATGTTCTGATCCCGAACATTGTGCGTACGTAGAGCAAAAATCTGCTATGTTGGCACCCTGCCGCAAGGCATGGACAATTGACCTACGCACTGGGACAGTATGCACATCACGACTTACCTGACGATCCTGGGTGCAGCCGCCTTGTTGGGCGGCTGCGCTGCTTATCAGGAGCCTCCGGCTTTGGCCGATGCCACACCACCTGCCGGATACAACCCCTACTTCGTCAAGACGATTGCCCCTCTACCGGTCAACAAGCCCTCCAGCCTGGGCCTTTTTGCTGGCCGAGCCGACATGACGGATCCTACCAAGGTGCGCATGTTCCTGCACATGGTGGACTCCACGGGCACCTACTTCTTTGGTGGCACCATGGGAGGCTTTAGGAACATGTGGTGCCGAGTCGTGGACACCGTGAACGGCCAGGCGACTACCGTGAAAAACTTCACCATCCGGGAAGTCACCGAACGAGAACGCGAACCACTTGCCGTGGCCATCGTGATGGATCACTCAGGCTCCATGGGCGACGCTCGCGCACGATCCGTGCAAGACGCCGTTGCCGCCTTCATCAAACGCAAGGCCACGGAGGATGCTATCGCCTTGGTTCGCTACGACCATCGTGCCTCTCTTGAGAGCCCCCTTACCACCAATCCCGATACGCTTGCCGTTCGCCTTCAGCGCGACGGCCTTACCATGTACGGAGGCGGCACAGCCATCCACAGCGGTGCCGCCCTTGCCATTGACCACCTTTCCATTGCAGCCAAGGGTTATCTCCGAAAAGCCGTGCTCATCTTTACGGATGGCCAGGAAAACTCCTCCACCATCTCGAAGGACTCCCTCATCCGCCTATCATGGAAGACGGGAATCCCCGTCTGTGCCGTGGACTTTGGCGAAGGAATCAACGAGGGATACATGAGCGACATCGCTCGCTCTACCGGCGGCTCGTATAGTCACATCTACGGCACTGCCGAATTCCAGCCCATGTTCGAAGACGTTTACAAGCGGCTCAAAAACGGCTACGTCGTGGAGTTTACTCCAGATGACTTCGGCGACCATCGCGTGAGCGTCACATTCTGCTATCCCAAGGATACGTTGACGACAACCTTCTCCTTTGACAACACGCCCGATATCGGCTCCGTGACGTTGCTGAATGTGGCCTTCGACTACAACAAAGCATCGCTCACAGCCGAGTCAAAGCGTGCTGTCGACAACGTTGTTCGCCTGATGCGGGCCTACAAGAATATGACCATTGAGCTGCGTGGTCATACCGACAATCAGAACCGTACGGGCGATCCCGACTACAATCAGAAGCTATCCCAACGTCGTGCCGAAGCAGTCCGGGATGCCATCATCAAGGCTGGCGTCGATGGCAGTCGCGTACTGGCAGTCGGTCGTGGTGATACCGTTCCCGTTGCCGACAATTCTACCGAAGAAGGGCGCGCCAAGAATCGGCGAACCGAATTCATCGTTCTTACCCGCTAAGAATCTTCTATGGACGAACAGTTCCTCGTCTTCGATCTCGAGACCATTGGTCTGCCCATTGATACCTTCGACCCCGCGCAGCAGGAGTACCTGCTGCGCGGGGCCGCCACCGACGAGGATCGCGATCGTAAGATCAACGAGTTCGCCCTTTCTCCCCTTACGGGACGTATCGTCTGCATCGGCATGCAGCTTGTTACCACCGCAGACGCATCGGTGCGCCAGGTGGCATACATGTTGGATCCCACAATGGACGATACCGCCGCCATGCGCGAATCCGTCCTGCCATCCGGGGCCACCGTATACTATGGCGCGGAACGCACCATGTTGGAAAACTGGTGGAAGCTGCTGGCCTCCAAGAAGAACATTACCCTGGTGAGTTTCAACGGACGCAACTTTGATGCTCCCTGGCTCATGCTTCGCAGTGCAGCACTGCACATTCGCCCCAGCCGTAACCTCATGGATGGCACTCGATTTTCCTATAGCAACCATATCGACCTTCTCGACAAGCTCACCTACTACAATGCTCAAAGCACCGGTGCCCTTCGGCGCTTCAACTTCGACTTCTACGCAAAGTCCTTTGGCATCACTTCCCCCAAGGCTGCTGGTGTGGATGGGTCCAAGGTTGGGCTCCTCTTCGAGGCGGGCGAATATGATGCCATCGCCGACTATTGCCTTCGCGACGTTGCATCCACCTGGGACCTCTATTCCTTCTGGAATTCCTACTTACGCTTCTGACCCCAAAGCCGGCTGCCGTATCGCTCGTGCACAAACTGTCCCAGCTCGGCTGCAATCAGGAACACCAACGACGAATAATACGCCCACAGCGCTATCGATGCCAGTGCAACATAGCCGCCATAGAACGTGCCCAAGCTGGAGGCGTTAGCGATATACCACGCAAATAACAGCCGGGCACCTTCCCACAACAGCACGGCAAAGCCCGTACTGTACAACACAACGGGGCGAGGCATCCTTCCATTGGGCACAAAGCGGTACAGGAACAGAAAGAGCACCGTAGTCACGATCAAACTGATAACACGCGCCGTAAGGCCAAACACTACGGACCGTGCCTCGGCTTCCAGTACCGTTGTACTGGCGGCTTCAAATGCCGACAGAACAGGGCTCACAAACGTTGCCACAATCAACAGGAGCACCGTCATCATCACGAGCAGGATATCCTTCAGCCTGTAAATCAGAAAGAACTTCGGCGTTGGTATGCTGTAGATGGCATTCAGTCCGGAACGCAGTGCACTATAGAGTGCCGATGCCGTCCAAATCAACACGACGCCAGCAATCCAGCCAGCCAACGTTCCATAGTTGAAGACAATACCAATCTCGTTCAACACACTGGCAATAGCCTCCGTAGCCACGACGCCTTCGGGTAACAGTCCTTCAATAACCGATCGCACGGAGGCTTTCGTGGTGGTTTCGTCCAACACGCTACTCGCCACACCAATCGCTACCAGAACAAATGGGATAAGGCACAACAACTGGTTGAAGGCAATCCCGGCGGAGAGCAGGAAGATGTGACGTCGGTCCGTAACATCGGCAAAGTCGGCACCGGCGCGCCACACTCTGCGCAGCAGCCTCGATATTCGATCCATCATGCACCAAAACTACAACCACAGCCGCCCGCCGTAGCGTAGTTTTGTGGCATGACGTTGCGACGCCCTCTGCCATACCTTCTTGTCGTTCTGCTTGTGATGGCTTCGTGCGCCCAAGTCGTTCCGCCGACAGGTGGCCCTCGTGATACCACACCTCCGCGTGTGGATACCACGTTCCCACCCACCAGAACAACACGATTTACCGGCTCGAAGCTCACCATTCAATTTGCCGACTACGTCGACCAAGGCGTCCGCCAGGCCATTCGTATCCAACCATCCACCCGTTTCTCTACATCGTGGTCGGGCGACGAACTGGATGTAACCTTCCTCGAACCGTTGCGGCCCGATGCTACCTATAGCGTCACCGTCGGTACGGACTTCAAGGGTGCCAATGGTCAGTCACCCGCGGCCGCCCATACCATCCTCTTTGCCACTGGCAACGTCATCGACACGGGCCGCATCACGGGGTCCGTTACGGCTACGCCTGCCGATGGGATCGACGTGTTTTGCCATCCCATCTCAGATTCCATCCCCAACGTCACGCGGACGCCTGCCCCCTATCGCATCGGCGTTGGAAGCAACGGCACCTTTTCCGTCGACGGTCTCTCCGACGGTCGCTACCGCCTCCTTGCTGTCCGTGATGCCAATCGCAATGGTCTGGCCGACGCTGGCGAGGACCTAGGCACAGCCACAGCCGATGTAGACGTCACCAACGGTCAATCACCACCCATGTCCATTGTTGTGGGCACGCCGATCGACCGTATCCGCCCTATCTTCACGCGCGCCCGCGCGGTCACCCGCCGCAGCATCGAGCTGGCCTTCAGCGAAGCCATTGCCACCGTCGATGCTTCCGCCATCACCATCACCGATTCTACGGGCAGCCCGTTACGCGTCGCGTCCGCCCTGCCGCAACGCCAAGCTGCCGACCGCGTTGTTGTTCGCTTGGTGGATTCCATGGATCGTCGCCAGTATCGTGCCGTCCTTGATACCTCCGCCATCCGGGACCGTGCCGGCCTCGCCCTAGCCGATTCATCCCGTGAACGAACCTTCCGAGGCAACGAAATCGCCGACGCTACCCCGACTGCCGATACAGCCCGCCCCGACTCCACACGCACTGCGCGGCCCGAAACAGGGAGCATCATCGCTACGTTCATCGACTCCTCCGGCAACGCAGGGCCATATCTCCTTCTTCTCCTTGGGAAGGGGGCCTTGGTCCAATCGCGTACCGTCGTTCCGGGCACCCCCTTCACGGTCGATTCCCTACCGGCTGGCGAGCTGCGCGCCCAACTCGTGTTGGACAAGAATGCAAACGGACGACACGACACAGGCGAAGCGTTTCCTTGGAGCTTTGCCGAGCCTCTCTTCACCCTACCCACCATCGTCTCCGTGCGGTCGCGCTGGACGCTGGAGGGAATTCGTTTTGTCCTTCCTGCTACATCTGCTACACCATGATTCAACCCATCGTTGCTATCGACGATCGACTGAAACCGCTTCCCGACGAGTTGGCCCGTCTCGGAGCCACCGTTATACCCTTCCGTGGAGGTTCGCTTACCAATGCAGAGCTTCGCGACAAGGGCATTACAGCCCTGCTGATCCGTTCTACGACGCGTGTGCATGCGGGCCTACTTGAGGATACATCCGTGCAGTTCGTTGGCACGGCTACATCTGGTACGGACCACATCGATCACCGCTGGTGCGTTGCCCACGGCATTACCGTGGTGGATGCACGTGGCAGCAATGCCAATGCCGTTGCAGAATGGGTGCTCTCCATGCTGGTTCACCTCCATGGCGGTTTGGAAGGCCAAACGCTGGGGGTTGTAGGCGTTGGCCACGTGGGACGGCGCGTCGTGTCCCTTGCGCAAGCCCTAGGAATGAACATCTTGACGAACGACCCACCACGCGTGGCCGCTGGGGACGTGCCACCGCATCACGTTCCTTTGGAAGAACTCCTTCAGCGTGCAACCATTGTTTCGCTTCATGTGCCCTTCATCCCATATGGCGAACATCCCACCCTGCACCTACTCTCCGCCGAACGTTTGGCATTAATGCCTCGGGGCAGTGTGCTTATCAATGCAGCGCGTGGTGGGATTGTAGACGAAGCAGCCCTGAAACGTCGCCTCAAGGGCGAGTCCATGCAGGCCATCCTGGATACCTTTGACGGTGAGCCCGACGTGGATGCCAGCTTGGTTTCCCTCTGCACCTTTGCCACACCGCATGTGGCAGGGCATACCGTGAACGGCTTTGTGGATGCGTCGCGCATCATCGGCATGGCATTCTGCAATGCCGCCGGGCTGGCAGCAACGGCATTGTCGGACGCGTTGGACGCCATCGTCGCGCCACCAGCGTTGGCCGTACCCGCCGACCCCTCCGCCGTGCGCAGTGTGCTGGCGCGACGCAGGCCACTCCTACAGGATTCCATGACGTTCCTTGACGAGGCTGCTGCACGTCCTTTGCGTTTTGGACAGCTCTTTTCCATGCGCCGTGCTGGCTATCCGCTGCGGCCCGAAACCTATAGGTGCTGATATGGCCTTCACCCTTGTGGCCGAGCCCCTTTCCGGACTCTGTCTGTTACGAACGGACCGTTACGACGACAGCCGGGGATTTTTCGAAGAACTTTATCGGCACGATGCCTTGCGTGCCTTGGGTATAAACGCACCCATCGTTCAGCTAAATCACTCCCGCAGCCATAGAAACGTCGTTCGTGGCCTGCACTATCAGCTTGATCCGGCCATGGGAAAACTCCTCACGGTCATTCGTGGCAAGATTCGTGTTGCGGAAGTGGATGTTCGCAGGGAAAGCACCACCTATGGCCAGGTAGCTCATGTTTGGATGGAAGAGGGAGACGGCCACGTTCTGTGGATTCCCCCTGGTTTTGCCAACGGCTTTGCTGTCCATACTGACGTGGCCGACGTTCTCTACGGTTGCACAGAAGCCTACAACCCAGCCGGCGAACGTGCTATCAATCCATTGGACCCCACGCTACGGATTGACTGGGGAATTGACGCCCCCATCCTTAGTGACAAGGACAGGGGCGCTCCCTTGTGGTCTATTTAAGTTTCAAGCCTTCGTCGAGAAGTTCTTCAACACGATTCGTGGACTCTGCTTCGGCGTAAAAGCGTATCAGTGGCTCCGTGCCTGATGCACGAATGAGGAGCCAGCCATTGTCGACGAAAAACTTGTATCCATCGCGGGTATCGATCTCCGTCACGGCATGGCGTCCCAATTTTTTGGGCTTGCGAGCACAAGCAGCCAGAATGGCTTTTTTCTGCTGTGGGGTTACGTGAACATCACGGCGGCGATACCGATGGGCACCGAATTCCGTATCAAGTTCGTCGCAAAGATCACTCAACGACTTCTTCCGCGTGGCCATCATTTCCAGGAGCAACAGCGCATTAAAAACGCCGTCGCGTTCGGGGATATGCAAGGACGTTCCCAAACCACCAGATTCTTCGCCACCGATGACAATTTTTTCTTCATTCATCAATTTGGCGACGTGCTTAAATCCAACGGGAGTAAGGTGTACCTTGATACCTTTGGACTCGCAGTAGGCGTCAACCATCGACGTTAGGGACACAGTTTTTACGACGGCACCGCGACGCTTCTTATCCTCGTACAAATATTTCATCAGAAGCATGAACACTCGGTGGGGATCCACATAGTTGCCATATTCGTCAACGGCACCTACGCGATCCGCATCGCCATCGGTAGCGATACCGATATCGGCCTTTTGTGCTCGCACGGCTTCCATCAGGGGGCGAAGGCATTCTGCAATGGGTTCTGGATGGTCGATTTCTCCAAACGACGGATTATAATCGCCATGAATTTCCACGATGCCGGGCAGAACGCGCTGCAGGAAGCCGATTCCCGCACCATGCATCGGATCATAAACGATTTTCAGCCCAGAGTTGACAATCAAATCGAGGTCGATTTTTTTGCGCAAATATCGAACGTAGGACTCTGCTGCATCAAAGGGGCGGATGGCACGAGAGTCGACATATTCTTCAAGGGACTTAATGACACCTTTCGGTGGCTTCCCATTCAGTGCCGCCAAATGCTGTTCGATTTCCGCGATTTGTTCGGGGATGGCTGGTCCGCCAAAACTTGCCTTGACCTTGAAACCATTATAAATCGCCGGATTGTGGCTGGCCGTAATTACGATGCCCAGGGCGGCGCCTTTTTGTTTCGTATGGAAGGATACCTGAGGCGTACTCGAAAACGTCTCGGAGAGGTGCACGGTAATACCGTAGCTGGCAACGATGCGTGACGTTTCTTCGGCGAATTCGCGCGACAGGAAGCGCGTATCATAGCCCACGACGACTGCGGGACTTTTCACCTTCATCGACATCACGTACCGTGCCGTAGCGTGGGCCACGAGTGTAAGGTTGTCGAACGTATATTCTCGGGCGATCACACCGCGCCACCCGTCTGTTCCGAATACGATAGCTGCGCTCATAATCCTCGGTTATCGGTTATCGTTGATTTAGCTCAGGGTGGAGTCGCCGGCATAGTCGGCATCATCACCCAACATTTCTTCAATGCGGAGCAGCTGATTGTATTTCGCCACCCGATCACTCCTGCAGGGGGCCCCGGTTTTGATTTGGCCACAGGAGGTAGCCACGGCAATATCGGCGATGGTAGTGTCTTCGGTTTCCCCAGAGCGATGGGACAACACGGCAGAGTAGCCATACCGATTGGCCAGGGCGACGGCTTCGAAGGTCTCGCTGAGGGTACCAATCTGATTTACCTTCACGAGGATGCTGTTTCCGGCGCCCTCACTGATACCACGAGCGAGAAACTCTGCGTTGGTGACGAAGAGATCATCGCCTACCAGCTGTACGTGGTCGCCTAGGGCATCGGTAAGCCCGATCCACCCTTGCCAGTCATGTTCGCCCATGCCATCCTCGATACTCACGATGGGATATCGTTCGCAGAGGGAGCGGTACCATTCAATCATTTGTTCGGCGGAACGCCGTTCCTTGGTGCTTTTATACATCACATAGGAGCCATCCTGCACCATTTCACTGGCGGCCACATCCAGCGCCAGCACGACGTCATCTCCGGGTGTATAGCCGGCCTTTTCGATGGCCTGAAGAATCACATCCAATGCTTGCTCGTTGGAGGCCAACGAGGGGGCAAAGCCCCCTTCATCCCCGATGGCGGTAGAGAGACCTTGAGCGGAGAGGACGGATTTCAGGCAGTGATATACTTCGGTGCCGATACGCAGACCATCGGCGAAGGAGTCTGCCCCAACGGGAAGGATCATGAACTCCTGAATGTCGACGTTGTTATCGGCATGACGACCACCGTTGAGGATGTTCATCATAGGCGTGGGCAGCAGGTTGGCTTGGGATCCACCCAGGTACCGAAACAGCGGAAGCCCATGATACTCGGCAGCAGCTTTGGCTACGGCCATGGATACACCAAGGATGGCGTTGGCACCGAGGCGGGCTTTATTGTGCGTTCCATCGAGCTCCACGAGGATACGGTCGATTTGGCGCTGATCCGTGGCATCCAACCCAAGCAGAGTATCGGCGATTTCGCCTTCAACATGTTCTACGGCACGGAGGACACCTTTGCCCCCATACCGTGACGCATCGGCGTCGCGGAGTTCAACGGCCTCATGTTCTCCGGTGGAGGCACCGGAGGGCACGGCAGCGCGGCCCATGCTTCCGTCTTCAAGAATAACGTCGACTTCGACGGTGGGATTACCTCGGGAGTCGAGGATTTCGCGAGCGACAATGTCGGTGATCGTAGACATGGCGTGCGACCAGTGCAGTTTTGGGTGAAGGAATCAGACTGGGAGACCAAATTTCAGGGCATCGATGGCGCGAGCGAGGGCGAAGTCCAAGGACGTGAGGCCACCTTGGTCGTGTGTGGACAGCGTGATGCGCACCTTATTCCAGCCATAGAGCAGGATATCGGGGTGGTGATCGGCCTTTTCGGCGAGCAGCGCAATACTATTCACGAGACCTACAGCGGCTGGGAAGTCGCTTGTCGGTATTTCACGAACGATGGAGGCGCCATCACGGCGCCACCGTGGCACATCGATCAAGGCATCGGCCAGCTCGGCTTCGCTCAGCAGCGGCGGGCGTGGCATGGGATCAGTTCAGTTGTGCGTTGAGGCGTTCAACGAGGTACGCTTTGGAGACAGCACCAACGATTGTATCCACCAGCTTGTTGTCCTTGAAGATCAACAACGCTGGGATGGAGCGAATACCATACTGCATGGCAACGCGTGGATTGTTATCAACGTCTACCTTAGCGATATGGGCTTTGCCGTCATATTCGGCAGCAAGTTCATCGATGATAGGGGCAATGGCGCGGCAGGGGCCGCACCAGGCTGCCCAGAAGTCCACGAGGACGACGTTGCCGGTTTCTACGGTCTGTTGGAAGGAATCGTCGGTAAGATGCAGGGGCTGAGCCATGGCGATGGTACTCAATAAATGGAATGGTAGAGTGAGTGCAAAACTAGGGAAATGGGCGGTGATGCTGCTGCCTTCAATCGGCGTCCATTGGAGAAGTTTCGGGATCGGGCAGCGCTTCGATGACGGTTGCTACCAGTGTAACGGCCTGTTGCAGACTTGCGCGGGTAGTGGAGTTGGTAATGACGAAGTCGGCATGGCCTCGTTTTTCACTCATCGGCATCTGTTCGTTGATGCGTGCCAGCACGTCTTCGCGGCTGCTTCCGTTGCGTTCCATGACGCGTTGAATTCGGACATCATCGGCAGCATCAACAACGATAATCCAATCGAAGGCATCTTCGAGGCCAATTTCATAGAGCAGGGCGGACTCAATGGCAACCAATGGAGCACCGGCATCGCGATGCTGAAGGAGCAAGTCCATGTGGGCATCCAGCACGCGCGGGTGGATGAGTCTTTCGACGGCTCGTTTCCGTGCGGCGGATTCGTCGGTTGAACCAAAGATGCGTTGGGCGATAAGGGCCCTCTTCATGTTGCCGTGTTCGTCCTGGATATCGTCTCCAAGGATTGCACGAAGTTCAGCTTGCAGGGCTTGATCGGTGTCCATGATGGATCGGGCGGTCTCATCGGACGCAATCACGATCCATCCCCGCTGGCGGAGGAGGTCTGCAACAGTGCTTTTACCAGTACCGATACCGCCTGTAAGGCCAACAACTTTCATGGGGTCTTCACGTGGATTCTTCAACGGCTGCCAGCGGCATATGCCGTGGCAAGAGCAAAGGGCAAAGCTACGGCAATGGCGCCTGCCATGCTGACAGGCGCGACCCATGACGACTGATGGTGGAAAACATTTGCACAGGTGCCATCATCCTCGTATGTTTGTGGCCCTATCAGCCACGCTATGCGTGTGTTGACGAGCATGCACCGTTCGTCTAGAGGTTAGGACACCGCCCTTTCAAGGCGGTAACACGGGTTCGAGTCCCGTACGGTGTACCCTACAAGACCCCGCCCTGGCGGGGTTTTTGCGTTTTGGAACTCAGCCCAGGACAAATGTCCTGGGATATGATGCTAGATGAACCAATTTGGGCCTCGGGTTGTCCGTTGAGCCCAGGACAAACGTCCTGGGCTAGCCATGATTGATGAGGACGAACACACCACCATTTTTGTATGGGTTTTGTCCGCGAGTAGCGATGAACA
>JALOMA010000016.1 GCA_025455735.1 Candidatus Kapaibacterium sp. | reverse complement strand
CCCGAAGCGGCTGAAACCAAATTATGCTGCATGCCTTGCCGCCATTTCTGTGGACATTACGATTCGGTTCCGTTGGAGGCCTTTCGAGGGCGCCCATACTTTCGCTCCGACTTCTTCTTCATTCCCAGTCGTGCGATTTCATCCGAATCGTCGCCATACTGTGCGATCACCTGACGCTTGACCCCAAGAACAAGCTCGTGCAGATGCCATTCGGCTTCCACTGCTTGCTCCCGAGCTTTCGCCAGGGCCTCGGCTGCGTGTTGTTCTGCTGCGAGAGCCGCTTCCACCAGTTCCATCGCTTCCCGTAGCTTGCCTGACGTATACTCCGCATTCGCTGGATTGTAATTCGATAATCCCAGAACGGCAGACGCCGTCTGCTGATCCTTCAGAAGTACTCTCTGCGTGATGCGTGATGTTTTACGTTTCGACATGGCTGCGGATTCCCCGAAGCGGCTGAAACCAAATTATGCTGCATGCCTTGCGAAATCCGTCTCGCTAGAATCAACAACGACACAAATATAAGACAGTGCAGCACCGTGTGTATCGACTTTCGTCTGCAATGTACGACAATTTATCCACATACACTCTCACTTCATCTTCATCCAATCGGCATTTCGTCTCCCCTGTTCCTTCCACACATCGGTCTGTTCATCATGTTTGCTTCCATGCATACGATACATGTTTGCCAATAGTGACCGCATCCCATACCAATTACACGTCCACAACGGCATCAACCCGTTTACTCAATCGTCCGTCTTCCGTCCTTCCATTTGAACGCTGCATAGTCCAACGGCCTCGAAGGTTATCCAAAACAGCATCTCTCTGTGTATCTTTGTATTCTGCATTCCTCAACCATGTAAGGGTAAACGCATGACATTCCGCGCTCTGGCTCTCGCCATCGCTCTTATTGGCGCTCTCTCGGCAGGTACAGTGTCTGCCCAGGACCCATCCCTGCCCACGGGCAAACCCATCGTTCTGAAACCTAAGATGAAGCTGGTTGATATCAAGGGAGTCCTTCAGTTCATCGGTGGTGTAGAGCTTCGTGGTACCGAAGTTGATGCTTTCCTTGACACCCGCAAGGCCTTGGTTGACGTTGTGGAAACCAATACCAAGGGTGGCAAGAAGGATGATGACGTGATTACGTTCGACATTCGCCTTGACCAAGCAAACAACCTCTATCAGCTGATGAATCGCGGCACGGTCAAAGGTGCCGAAGCCGAGAAGTTCAAGGAAATCATGACGGCCCTCCAGGAAGCTGCCAAAGCTGCTCAGCCGAAGTAATTCCTGACATCACAACGGTATCCCCCACCCCACACGGCGCTTGCCCTGTGGGGTTTTCCTTTTTACGGAACCACAATCCGCTGAACAACCAGCCTGCCGCCTTCGTCAAGAAGAATCTCGAACCACAATCCTCGTGGTAACGCCTCCTTGGAAAGGGGCCATGCCCTCCCTAAAAGGTCGACATATCCCAGGTGGCGCGCGCCAGTGTCCACCATGTCGTCGCCGGCATGCGACGCCACGGCTCGATGATAGGCTCCGGCAGTGGTGACAGGGCCCCTTGCCGATGAATCGATATCAGTGGATACGTACGGTACGGCATCAACGACAACGGCCAGACGCTCATCGTCGGTGGGACGATACCGCGCTGTGTCTACCGGCATGGTGGGCGACACGATGCTGGCGACATTGGACAGGACCCACTCCGGCACACGCGTGAAAACGTTGCCAGCACCGCGAACATGCGGTACGATACTGGCCAGAGGATTGTCGTCGGCTCGGGCAGGCACGGGCCCCGGCCCAATGAGGAACAGGTTGTTGTCGATACGCAGATTCTGCACGTCGTGAAAGAGATGATCGGCAAGAATGGTAATGCCAGCCCCTGGGCGCGGCGGGTTGGGATGAACCACGGTGTTGTGGGCAAAGCGGATATTCCGTGAGCATTCACCGTTGAAGAGTTCGAAGAGCTCCAGTCCACTGCCACAATGAATCAGGACATTATTGATGACGTCGATAGAGTCGTTCATACGCACAAGGAATTCGCAGCCAATGCCTTGGCATCGGTACCGACAATTGTCCGTGCCCGTCCAAATGGCAGGATCGCACGTGACATTGAAGGCACAATGAAGCTCGTTGCACATCGAAATGCCTGCTGCCGTTGTGCCCTTAAAACGCATAAGGGCCGTATCCAACAAATCCTGACGAATCACATTGCCCTCCACGAGCACAACGGCGCCCATGTCGATGTAGATCGCACCAGAAAATGAAGCATCGACAGTATTCCTGCGCACGACTACGCGCTCGCAGCGGTTGACGTTGATCGCTTCGCCCCACGTGCGGGTAGCCCGCGAGTGTTGCAGGACAACGTCCGTGCTCATGAAGAGTTTGTAGCCACTACCCCACGTCCGTGTGGGTACACCGACTTCCGAGGCTACGGTTTCGCGGAGTGAGCAGGAATCAACGAGTGCTCCGCGGCAGTGCGTGATGGTAATGCCGTGGCTTGGACATCGGTCCACGTGTACATTGCGCACCACAACGTCCGTGGCAAACTCTACGGTAAGTCCGGCAACCGAAGAGTTGACGAGATGAACGTTCTCCACGCGAGGGGAAGGGCCCCGCATGGTGAGAATTCCCTGAATTCCAACACGCTGTAGGGTTGTACCATCGAGCACAACGTGTCCCTGACCGATGATCCAGACAGATCGTTCCGCTTGCCCGCGGCGAACATCGTTCTCGCGCAGGACAAGTCCGTCGGCATAGGTGCCCTGGGCAATGTAAAGCACAACCGTATCACGTCCGGCACTGGGGAATGGCACGCCGTCCAAAGCCGCCCTCAAGGTAGCCTTGGGAGCTTGCAGCATTCCGGAATTGGTGTCGTTACCATCAAGTGCAATAAACACTCTCGTGATATCAGCCCGTAGCTCGATGCAGCAGGTCAAGGCTACAATGAGAATCAGTCCTCGCAGCATGCGTCCTCCCTTAGTCTGCGGCAAAGTAGCAGTTTTTTCCATGCAACGTGTGCCGTGCACATGGCACGAGGCGAATGCTGGACAGAAAAAAAGCCATTGCCGGCATACCGGCAATGGCTTGGAAGCTTCTGCATGCAGAGAGGGAATCAGGCGCCGACGAGGGCCTTGTAGGCTTCGGCATCCATCAGGCCGTCCAGTTCCGAAACATCGGCAAGGCGGATTTTGACCAACCACCCGGCACCATAAGGATCCTTGTTGACGATGTCGGGGGCGCTATTCACGTCGTTGACTTCAACGAGTGTGCCACTCACGGGCGAGAATAAATCCGCGACGGTTTTCACGGCTTCAATGCTGCCAAAGGTATCACCTTTGCCCACGGTGGCGCTAGCGTTGGGGATATCGACGTATACGACATCACCAAGTTCACCTTGGGCATGATCGGTAACGCCGATTGTTCCAATTTCACCTTCAATACGAATCCATTCGTGATCCGTTGTGTATTTCAGCTCGGCAGGGATGTTCATGGTCAAGCTTTCCAATCGTGATTATCAAGATACTTCGTGTCGAACTGACCGCTGATGAAGTCTGGATTCTCCATCATTTTCCGATGAAACGGAATTGTCGTCTGAATTCCTTCGATGATAAATTCATCGAGGGCGCGCCGCATTTTTGCGATGGCTTCCAGGCGTGTGGGCGCATAGGTAATCAGTTTTGCCACCATGGAGTCGTAGTGAGGCGGAATCACATACCCTTGATAGATATGCGAGTCTACCCGTACTCCCGGCCCCCCTGGGAAATTCAGCGATTCGATTTTTCCTGGGGAGGGACGAAAATCCTTATAGGGGTCTTCGGCATTGATACGACACTCGATGGAATGCATCGTGGGCTCGCCTTCAGCAATCGACAACGGAAGTCCCGAAGCCACACGCAACTGCTCCTTGATAAGGTCTACACCCATAGCCATCTCCGTCACGGGATGTTCAACCTGAATACGAGTATTCATCTCCATGAAGTAGAAGTCGCGGTGTTTATCTACGAGGAACTCGATTGTACCAGCACCCACGTAGTTCACACTGCGGGCACCCTTAACGGAGGCTTCGCCCATGGCTTTGCGCAACTCGGGCGTCAGGATGGGGCTTGGTGATTCTTCGATGAGTTTCTGGTGACGACGTTGGATCGAGCATTCACGCTCGTTCAGGTGGATGACGTTTCCATGGGTATCGGCAAACACCTGGATTTCAACGTGCCGTGGTTCTTCGATGAACTTCTCAATGTAAACGTCACCATTGCTGAAGGCAGCTTCGGCTTCGTTTCTTGCCGTTACGAAGGCGCGCTCCAGTTCTGATTCTTCGGCAACGTATCGCATGCCTTTACCACCTCCACCAGCCACTGCCTTCAGCATGACGGGATATCCCACTTGAGCGGCAACGGTATAGGCTTCCTCGAGAGTAGCCACGATACCATCCGATCCTGGTACCACGGGTACACCGGCGGCCCGCATGGTTTCTTTGGCAATGCTCTTGTTCCCCATCCGCACGATGGCGTCTGGCGACGGGCCTACGAACGTAATGCCACAGTCGGCACAAATCTCGGCGAACGTGGCGTTCTCTGCCAAGAATCCATAGCCAGGGTGAATGGCGTCGGCATTCGTGACCTCGGCAGCAGCAATCAGGGAGGGAATGTTCAGGTAAGAAAGTTTGCCGGCCGCTGGGCCTACGCAAACGGCTTCATCGGCAAAACGGACGTGCAGCGATGCACGATCGGCTTCCGAGTACACGGCTACCGTGCGGATACCGAGTTCCTTTGCCGCGCGAATGATCCGCAGGGCAATCTCCCCCCGGTTCGCGATGAGGAGTTTCTGGATCATGGAGTCCGCCGGATTAGTCCGGTTTGATAATGAACATTGGCTGGTTGTATTCAACGGGCTGTCCGTTTTCAACCAGAATTTTGACGATCGTTCCGGCAGCGTCGGAATCAATTTCATTCATCAGCTTCATCGCTTCCACGATGCACAACGTGTCCCCTACGGACACACGTTGCCCAACCTGAACGAATGCATCGGCATCCGGTGCTGGGGCTCGATAGAAGGTGCCAACAATGGGCGAGAACACCGTATGGGTATTCTCGGCAACACTTTCCGTCACAGGTGCTGCGGCT
The DNA here is from genome assembly GCA_025455735.1 of Candidatus Kapaibacterium sp. Lineage (GTDB taxonomy): Bacteria > Bacteroidota > Ignavibacteria > Kapaibacteriales > Kapaibacteriaceae > JALHPC01. Next base: position 17,585 of record JALOMA010000016.1, on the reverse strand, counting down.
GGCGCCGGCGCCACTGCAGGGGCAGCAGGTGGTGGTGCAGGTGCGGCGGCTACCATCGGCATGGGCGCATATTGCGGCGCACCCTGAACAACCGTGGTGCCGGAGCCCGTTTTCGACATGTGAAGGGAAATACCTTCCTCTTCAATCGTCAGTTCGGCAGCCGAGCTTTCGTCGAAGATTCTGAGCAGACGGCGTAAATAATTCAAGTCCATGGATACCCTCCGTCGGATTCGTCGTCATACCATACAACCGCGCATGGTACGTGCCAGGAGATTACTCCTTGACTCGATCAAGATAACCACCGGTGGACGTGTCCACGCGGATGAGGTCACCTTCGTTCACAAAGAGCGGAACACTCACCTGTGCTCCAGTCTCCACCGTTGCAGGCTTAAGGACGTTCGTTGCCGTGTCACCCCGTACACCTGGCTCCGTATGCGTTACACGCAATGCAATGTTCTGTGGTAGTGTCACGGTAACAACGTTGCCCTCTTCGTCTCGCGCAATCTGAACCTCCATGCCCTCCTTCATGTACTTTGCTCCATCGCCTACCTGATCCGCTCCAACGGGGATCTGGTCGTACGTTGCAGAGTCCATGAACATGAACACATCTGCGTCGCGATACAGGTACTGGAAGTTGTTCGTCTCTACACGGACGAATTCGATGGTCTCGCCGGAACGGAATCGCTCCTCTTTCAACTTGCCCGTCTTGATGACGCGCATCTTGACCTGATAGAAGGCACGAAGATTGCCGGGTGTGCGGTGTACCGATTCTAGGACAACACAAAGGTCACCCTGGTAGCGGATGACTGCGCCCACTCGGAGATCAGCTGTCGTTGCCATGCAATCCGTTCTCTTAATAAATGGTGGAGGTCCCGGCCGGATTCGAACCGACGTACAAGCTTTTGCAGAGCTCTGTATAGCCACTCTACCACGGGACCATGAAGGGAGGGCAAATATACCAATGTGGGTGGAATTGCCTAGCCATGAAAGGTCGATGTGGAAACGAAGTGGCGATCGTATTTCTACGACCGCCACGTGAATCATCCACTGGCGCAGGCGAACGGATTACACGCCTGTAACGACGATGTATACGCTCCCAACGTACCGTTTACCCTTGGCACCCTTGCGCACGGGGGGCGGATTGATGGGGTCCGTTATTGTTTGGGCGTTGACGTTGACACGATCGGCGGTGACGCCAGACTGAACGAGGAAATTCTTGATGGCGTTGCCGCGATCAGTCGATATCTTCCGCGCAGCGTCTGCTGCACCAGCTTCATCGGCATAACATACCACGTCCACCTTGACGCCTGGATTCATGCGCAGCAGATCCGAGATGTCCTTCATGATGCCGTCCGCGCCAACCTTCAAGGTTGTCTTTCGAAGTTCAAACACACTTGGTTGCACGGGAAACTTGCGCCCTGCAGCCATGGGCTTTACGGTGAAGTCCTTCGAGATTTCGACATACTTCGACGTCTTGGGAATGCTGATTGCATATTCCTGCTTGAAGTATCGAGGGTCCTCGATCCGCACGGTATAGTTCTCGCCAGGCTTGAGCCCCGTGACCAGATATCCATCGATGGGGTTGGCCTTATTCGTAATGCCAACCTTCTTGCCGGCAGCGTCATACACCGAGTACGACGCTTCCACGGGTTGGAGCGAATTGGCGTTCAAAACGTGGCCTGCAAGCGTAACAACGACATTGACTTGTTGGGCATAGGCCGCCGTAGTCGCAAGACTGCAGCAGAGAGCAAGGAAGAGTGTACGGAACCTGTTCATTATTTGCCTCCTTTCGATGATCTGCCGCGTTCAGCTCCGCTTTCGGATAGCATACGAACCGTTCCGTCGGCACAGCCAACGACTATGGCACCGGCATTGCTCGTGAGATCTACGGACCACACCTCGACGCCGATGTTTGTCGTCATTACGTTCTCGCCCGTGACAATGTCCCAAAGCTTCACGGTCTTGTCCAAACTTCCCGATACCAACGTGCGATTGTCTTCGGCAAAGGACACGTCCTGAACAAGTTCAGTGTGGGCATTGATGGTACGGATGAGTTCGCCCGCAGGCATGGACCAGATGCGAATGGTGCCGTCCTGATCGCTGGAAGCAAGGTACTTGCTATCAAACGAATAGAGTACGGTGAGTACGGGAGCTTCATGTCCCGTAAGGGTCATGATAGGTTCTTTGGAGCCGAGGTCCGTGGACCAAATCTTGATCGTCCTATCATCAGAGCACGAGGCGATGAACTTGCCGTCGTAGCTTGCTGCAACGTTGTTCGTCTGGAGTGCATGGCCACGAAGGGTTTTGATTTCCACGCCAAGTTTCCAGTCCCAGAGTTTGATGGTCTTGTCGAACGACGTTGACGCAACAAGCTGGTTGTTCTGGTCATGGGTGTAGTATACGCCGATGACTTCGGCCGTATGACCCTTCAGCACCTGTTGTTCCTTGCCGGTCATGACGTCCCAGATCCGAACGGTTCGGTCATTGCTTGCACTGGCAATCGAACGATCATCACCAGAAAATGCAAGATTGTTGACCTGGCCGACGTGGCCAGTAAGGGTGCGCAGTTCCTTGCCATCGGGCAAGCTCCACAACTTGATGGTTTCGTCCAGGCTGCATGTGGCAACCATGGTATTCGCATCGTTGACGAACACTCCCAGAACCTCGTCGGCATGTTTACCGATCGTCTTCATGGAATATGTCCGCTGTTGTGCTACAAGAGCCTGCGTGGCAACAATCGATGCCAGTGCAAGGCCTGCACAAACGCGGAGTGAACGCATCATACGCCAGTCCCTGATTTGATGATGAATGGTATGTCCTGTCATGCTTCTTGTCGTTGCGTCGCCGATCGTATTGCCGAAGCAATCGATCGCAACTCCTCCACAACCTCGCGGGCTTCGTGCGCCTGCCCGCCAGGGTCGGTCTGCTGATGGTCTCGGTCCGGTGTACCTGTATCATGGTGGCCACTCGTCGATGCGTCGGGCGTCTCCTCGTCCTCCAACATCGATAGAACATCATGGTTGCGAAGATAATCCTTTGCGCCAGCTACCGTATACCGTTCTTCACGAAGCAGACGTTTGATGACGCGCAGCGTGGCGAGGTCGCGGCTTGTATACACGCGGTTCCCTGCCCTGTTTTTCTGCGGCCGCAGCTGTGGGAACTCACGCTCCCAGTACCGCAGCACATGTTGCTCTTCGTCAACGATCTTGCTTACTTCCGCAATGGAGTAGTATAGCTTCTGGATGATGCTCCGCATAGATGGCCGATACTACGAAAAAAAACACTTCATTCGTGAGAGTTCTGCAAGGGGCCTTGGTTTGCCGCGGCCTTCAGCCGCGGGCGAACCCAGACGCCTGCCTGGCTGCTGATGTTTAGCAACACGCCCACCGCTATGGCGCTGAAGAACACACTGGAACCGCCATAACTGATAAAGGGCATGGGTAAGCCCGTTGTAGGCAACAATCCACATGTTACGCCAGCATTGACGAAGGCATAGATTGCCAACGTCGTGGTGATTCCGGCGGCAAGGAGCCGACCGAACGTGTCCGGGGCCTTTTTGACAACGTTGAAGCCACGCCACATGATGAGGGCAAAAGCAAGGACGAGTACCGTGACGCCGATGAAGCCATACTCTTCGCCAACAATGCTGAAAATGAAGTCGCCGTACGACTCCGGCAAGAACCAGTCCCGCTGCCTGCTTTGGCCCGGGCCAACGCCCGTAATCCCTCCATTGCCAAAGGCGATGAGCGCTTGGTCCCCTTGATAGCTGACCGCTTCGTCGGCATTGGAACTGCCAACCCAGGAGAGAAGACGGCGCATTCGGTATTCTGCTGACACGAGAAACAGCCCGCCGCCGACTAAACCGGCACCCACAATGACGCCCAGCTGCCGCAATGGTAGGTCGCCCAAAAAGAACATGACCATCACGATGGTAAAGACTACCCCTGCCGTGCTCATGTTGGGCTGAATGGCAATCAGCACGATGACGCTTCCTACCCAACCGAGCAATGGTACAAGCACACGCCGCCAGTCCTCCAGGAACAACTTCTTGCGTGCCAACGTGGCCGCCACATGAAAGACGACGGCATACTTTGCCAGCTCCGATGGCTGGAAGTTGATGGGGCCAAATCGTACCCACCGACTTGCGCCCTTGATGTTGTCGCCCACCACAAGCACCATAACGAGGAAGCCCAAGGCAAGGAGCATCATCGTAGGCGTACCATTCTGCCATATGCGATAGTCGATCCTGGCGAACAGGATCATGAGGCCCAATCCTAGCAGGACGCGGATGGCATGGTTCCAGAAGAGCTGTTCACTGCTGCCAAAACGCACAGCGGCAAAGCTGGCACTGGCACTGTACACGAAGGCCACGCTGAACAATAACAAGCCAGCAACGGGCAGTAAGATGAGCCAGTCGATGTGATAGGTTTCGGTTGCAGTCTTCACGGGAGCTCCACAGCAAAGGTGGTACCGGAACCTTGGACACTTTCCTTCACGTAGATGCGGCCACCATGATACTCTTCCACGATACGTTTGCTAAGGGATAGCCCAAGACCCCAACCACGTTTTTTCGTGGTGTATCCAGGCTGGAAGATACGGCTTCGCACCTGGGCCGACATGCCCTTGCCGTTGTCGCGCACAAGAATGAGGGCGCCACTTTTGCGGCGGACAAGGTCGATTTCAATAAGGCCGTCGGGACGCTCCATGGCGTCCACAGCGTTGCGAATCAGATTCTCGATGACCCACTGGAAGAGATCGTTGTTGACGCGCGCATGGATGGCTGGATCGAGATTCCGCTCCAGCACGATACGCTTGCCGATGTTTGGCAGGCGGGTTTCGAAGTACTTGCACACGGACTCCACCACGTCGGCAACGACAACATCCTGAAGCACTGGTTGTGAGCCAATCTTGCCAAACCTGTTGGCGATTACGTTCAGGCGTTCAACATCCCGTTGCATTTCGTCGGCCGTTTGCTCCACCAATCGTGCTTCATCCTTGTTTAGCCGAAGGATTTCCAACCATGCAAGGAGTGACGACAACGGAGTACCCAGCTGATGGGCTGCTTCCTTAGCCATGCCAACCCAGATGTTGGATTCTTCGTTGCGCCGTATCGTTGAAAACGCCACATAGCCAATCAGCACGAAGGCCGAGACGATTCCAATCTCGAGGTAGGGCATGATGCGCAAGCGCTGTACGAGATCCGAGTTGGTGTAGTACAGTTTGTTGAGAACACGTCCGTCGGCATCGGCAATCTCATACGGTGCATATTCCTGTTCCATTTCCGACATCAGCTCCATCAGCATGCGGCGCTGCTGCTCGGGTGTTTCCGTGGTATCGATGGCGATGTTCCGCGTGAAATACACATATGGATAGACGGGCTGCCCCTTACGGTCGGCAATGACAACGGGGAAATAAATGGACGTCGCCGTTACGTCCACATAATACAGCAGCTGCTCGTCGGTGTTGATGCTGTTGAGTTTTTGAAGCTGTTGCGCATACCGTTCGACGGTGCTTCGTTCATTGGCGATAAGTTCGTCGGCAATGCCCTTGGTATACCACAATACACCAGCGATGATACCGAGGCCAATGGTCGTCAACAGTACCTTGATCTGCCACTTGGTGATGGTGGCCCGCCAGATTCGCACGCGGTCGCCGGATGGCGCCTGATGGGGCCTGCTCATGCCGTCACGGACGCCCGGACAAATCCGCCGTCGATGGCGCCTGATGGGGCCAAGGCCCCCTTCTCGATGGTAAAGGGTATGCGTGCCTGCTTGGATTTGCGGCGTACGTCAATGGCGTACGAACCATCGGCTGGCAAGCTTATCCGGACTTCGCCAATGGCACCCCCAATGCGCGGTAGCGAGACGGCAGGCAGGCCAATGCCGCCAATGTCCAGGCGAAGCGTCGGACCGTCCCATGCAGCTTGAAGGCCTACCACGTATCCGAACGAGGTGAACTCCCGGACGGTAGTCACGGTAAGGACGAGGAGCGGCGCACCGGATTCTGCGTCAACGTCTCGGCGGACGTCAAGCATGAATTCATGGGTGATTTCAGGTTCGATGCGTTCTTCTTTCATGGGGTGGGTGCCAGGACGGTGACGATGTCGGATTGGGCAATCGACGTTTGACTGCCATCCGCCATGTTCTTGATTTGGACAGTGCCGGCCTTCAGCTCGTCGTCGCCAAGGGTAACCACGTACCGCGACCGCAGTCGATCGGCCTCTTTCATCTGCCCCTTGACAGACCGGCGAAGTAGATCGGTATGAACCGACAAACCAGCGCGGCGCAATCGCACGGCGAGCAAGGCTGCTGGCAGCCGGGCATCGTCCCCTGCTGCAACAACATAGACATCAGGCGCAGGCGCCAGAGGGAAGCCACCGGCTTCGGCCTCAAGCAGCATGACAACGCGTTCAATGCCTATGGAAAAGCCGACAGCAGGCGTTGGCGTGCCGCCTACCAAGGCAAAGAGAGGATCGTATCGTCCGCCACCACAAATGGCATTTTGCGAGCCCAGTGCGTCCGTGGTGAATTCGAAGACGGTATGGCTGTAGTAGTCCAGACCACGAACCATCAGTGGATTGACGGTGTAGGGAATGCCGGCAACATCGAGGAGTGTTCGGACGGACGTAAAATGTTCGATGCTGTCTGCGTCAAGATGATCGGCCAAGCGCGGTGCGGCATCAACGATGGGACGATCCTGCGGGGCCTTGGAGTCCAACACACGCAATGGATTGCTCGTGATTCGGCGCTGACTGTCCTCGGACAAGGCATGAGCATGCCTCTCCAAGTAGTCAACCAGAACCGCACGGTAAGCGGCACGCGCGTCGGCAGTGCCCAAGGAATTTATTTCCAGCGAAAACCGCGTGACGCCGATACGGCGCAGGACGTCATAAGCAAGCAGGATGACTTCGGCATCTGCTTCGGGATTGGGCGAACCAAGGCATTCCGCGCCATACTGATGGAACTGCCGAAAGCGGCCCTTCTGCGGACGTTCATAGCGAAAGAGGGGCCCGGCATACCAAAGACGCGTCACGGGAGAATGGCGCACAAGATTGTGCTCGATGGCAGCACGAACGATAGGAGCTGTCATCTCGGGACGCATGGTGAGCGAATCGCCACCACGGTCATCGAAGGTATACATTTCCTTGCCTACGATGTCGGTATTCTCCCCTACGCCGCGCTTAAAAAGTTCGGTATGCTCCAGAATGGGAGTGCGGAACTCGTTGTAACCATAGGCAGCACTCGTGGTCCGGAAGATGTCCTCCAAACGGTGCCAGGTGGCGAGCTCGTCGCCGTACAAATCACGTGTACCCCGTACAACCGATATCATGACCGCTCCTCTTCATACGATGCAAAAAGCTCTTGCACTTCGGCAACGGTGCGCGCACCAAGCAAGGAAGCACGGAACGCTTCGGACGATACCATCCGCGAGACACGCGAAAGCAGTCTCAAATGAACTCCGACGTTGTTTTCCGTGCCAACGAGCATGATGATGATGGAGACGGGCTTGTCGTCCAAGGAGTCGAAATCAATCGGCGTGCGCAGCGTGGCCACTGCGGCAATCGATCCATCGACGGTATTCGTCTTGCCATGGGGCAAGGCAACGCCATTGCCAATGCCCGTGGACATGAGTTTCTCGCGCTCAAGAATGACACGCCGCAGTTCGGCACCATCGCGCACAAGAGCATTGGACGTAAGGGCATCTACCACGCGGTTCAGCACGTCTGTTTTCGACGTGGCATCAACATCGATAAGTACGGCATCGGCTGCCAGAATGTCGGAGAGTTTAATATCCATGGTTGTCTTGTTATCGGTTCATCCGCTGTCGCGCCACGAGGACACGAGAGCAACATAGGTATCGCGGAGTGCAGCGGCCGAGGCTGCGTCATTGGTTTCGGCAGTTACCTGGAAGACAGCACGTTCCTTGTCGGGTACGATCAGAACGGACGTGGTGCCATCGACGATCTTGACACCGTCAACGAGGACACGTTGCATTCCCTCGGAGTGCTCCATGGCGCACCGCATAACGGTACCACGGGCTTCCCAAGGGCAGGAAACGTCGGATGTAGACTGATGGCGCTTGGGAAGCGTACGGTCCAGTTCCGATAGCTGCAATCCCGTTCTCGAGAGCATCTCCAGGATCTTGCAAGCAGTGAACATACCGTCACTGGCAAACAGGAATTCGGGGAAAATGAATCCCCCACGGGTACCACCTACGAAGGCTACGTCGGCGTCCCGTGTGGCCTCCATCATTGCCGAATGCGAATTGCGAATTCTCTGGACAGAAACCCCGTAGTCGGCTGCAAGGATATCGATTTCCTGCGTGGCCTGCACGGGTACGGCGATGGTGTAGGGAGCACGGTGACGGTTGGTTTCCAGGACGAGTTTGGTCACGATGGTTAGCAGCCTGAGGGACGTGTACCAGATTCCACGTTCATCCACAAGGGCGATCTTCTCAGCGCCAGGATCGATTTTGAATCCAATGCCATAGCCTAGGGATCGCATGATGGTTGCCGATTCATCAAGTGTTTCGGTGAGAGAGTCTGCAACGTGCGAGGTATCCACATAGGTATTCATGGCCAGCACTTGACATTGCAATTCTCCCAACAGCCGAGGAAAGACTGTGGCGGCAGGTCCGTAGGAATAGTCGACGAGCAACTTGTACATCTGCCTGCGTATGGCATCGCCGTCCAAGGTGTCGAGGAATCGCTGAACGTACGTTTCGGTGGTGCGCTCAGGAAACTTCAACTCCCCTACGTCACGGTGCGGCACACGCTTGATGTCCTCTCCATAGAAGTAGCGTTCGATACTCTTGGTGGTGCCTAGGGGGAGGTCACGCCCGTCCGGACCAAACAACACGACGTCCGTACGATCGGGATGCACAGGAGACCGTCGCACATGGAAACCGGCTACATATCGCCCCGTGCGCATCTCTGCACGGGTCTGCGGAATGGATGTCGTCTGTAGGTCATTCACGGTGATGCCAACGCTCATCAATCCTGCGGTGATGGAGCGTTTCATCATACGGGAGACGGGGTCGTCATCCCTGCTGGCCAACACCATTTTCGCCGTGCCGACGGTAGTACCAATTGCCGCGCCAAGCTTTGCACCGAACTCCGGATTCATGTCCAGATTGGCCCCGCCAGATATCCGTGCATCGGTGAAGAGCTCGCGAGCCCAGCGTTCTTCCTGGACAAGGCTGCGCGATAGCGTGGCATGCGATTCTACGTGTTTCCGTGGCCACAACTTGAGGTTTGCCAGCAAGCGGGCATGGTCCCCAATGACGCAATCTTCGGCGACGATGACGTTGTCACCAAGCGACGCTCCAGCACCTATCGTGACACCATTACAGAGAACATCATTGGCTAGCTCGGCGTGGTCACCAACAACAACGTTGTTCCACACAACGGTATTGGTCAATCGCGCGCCGGGGCCAATGATGACGTTATTTCCTAGCACACAATTCGTCAGTCGGGCCCCATCTCCAATACTCACCGACGAGCCCAGAACCACCAGGCCGTCGAGTGCCGCCGAAGGGGCAAGGGTAAGGTTGGAGCCACACCAGGAGGAGTCGCAACGCTCGCCGGGGAAGGCAACCTGTACGCGACCAGCCAGCACGTCAGCATGTGCCAGTTGATACTCTTCAAGGTTGCCAATGTCCTTCCAGTATCCATCGGCGATGTAGCCGAAGAGTGGTAGCTCCCGCGCCAGCATTCGCGGGAAGAGGTCTTTCGAAAAGTCGAACTCCGTCTTAGGAGGAATCAGGTCCAAAACACCAGGCTCGAGAATGTAGATGCCCGTGTTGATCGTATCGCTGAATACCTGGCCCCATGACGGCTTTTCGAGAAATCGCGTGATGCGACCATCATTGTCCGTCATGACAATACCATACTGCAAGGGCTGGGGCACACGCGTGAGAACGATCGTGGCCATAGCGCCGCGACGTATATGGAAGTCGACGGCCTTGGAGATGTCGATGTCGGTGAGAACATCACCGGAAATGATGATGAATCGTTCGTCCAGGAAGTTCTCGGCATTCTTTACGGACCCTGCCGTGCCGAAGTCGGCCTCGGCAAGCATGTACTGCATGCGGATATCGAACGCAGATCCGTCTCCAAAATGGCCCGTGATGCTGTCGGGTTGGAAATACAACAAGGAGACGACATCATTGATCCCATGACGCTTCAGCAGCTCCACGATGTGATCCATCATGGGGCGATTCGCGACGGGAACCATGGGCTTTGGAATCGACATCGTAAGCGGGCGCAGACGGGTTCCAAATCCACCTGCCATGATGACGGCTTTACGCATGCATCAGCTCCCTGGAAAAACGGTACCGGGCCAACAGTGACAAAGCAAACGGCCCGAAAATAGGCATTTTCGGGCCGTATGTGAGAACCACAATCGACGATGGCACCAACTATTCCCGACGGATGAGGTCTACCGTGAAGGTGGCAGTTCCGTCCCCATGGACGTCAAGGCGGGTTAGCACCGATGCATAGGACGTACCATTGCCTGATCCATACCCCAGACCATTGATAACAAGGCTGGTTTTCTCAGGCAAATCCGTCCCCATGACATACCTGCGCAATGCACCTACGAATTCACTCCGCACCGCGGAGGGCGTTGTACGCCACGCCGTCAGCTGGCCATCAGATGTCCGCCATTCTACAGGAGATGAGCAATCCAAGGCACCTTCGCTTTTACAGTTGGGCAGCCTTAAACGACCTGTAGCTGCGTATGCTTCGATTCCGACAGCTATACAGGATTGAAAGTTCTGCGGAGACGACGTCTTGACGCGATCCATAAGCCAGACAACATCGGCATCGGAGTAGTCAATGATGGGACGCGAGATCATCGCCGCCGAATCGACTACCATGGCGCTCCTGGCAGAATGAGCGCTTGGTGAGGAAAACGTCGTCCAGCTGGCTGCCGCAACAACGAGCAGTTCAAGAACCATAAAAAATGATGTTGGTGAATGGTGCCGCGACGCCTAGCGTACGCGATGGCAAACAATGGTGTAGATCGAACCGGATTCCGGGAATTGCATGATCGACGTGGTGACCGAATCATATGGATTGACGTTCAACGAACCATAGTCGAGGCCGGTGATTACCAGTCTTGTATTGGCAGGCATATTCGTTCCCAGGACGTATTGACCGAGAGACGTCATGAACTTTTCGCGTACGGCTTGTGATGTGGCACGCCACGCAAGACGCTGCGATTCGGATGAGCGCCAGACCAACATCGAGAGTGGAGTGCAGGATACTGTCGACAAGGACGTATAGTTGGGCCAGATGAGTTCGGCACCGGAACAGAATGCATTCCACCGAGGAACGATGCATTGGGCAAACATCGCGGGGTTATCACGTTTGACTCTATCACTTAGCCAAACCACGTCGGCGTCGGTGTAGTCAATGATTGGCCTGCCATAGGATGTGTCGATTTCCCGCACGCCGTCCGGTCTTCTCGTGCTATCCCGCCGTTGCTGGATGCGCCGGAGCTGCTCCAGAACAACGGGACTGATGACAGGCCTTAAAGCGGACCGATCAATCTGCACCTGCTGTTTGTCTGGTGCTTTTGCCTCTTGTGGCACCTGTTTATCGCATGCCACAAGGGCAGTGAGGCCCCAAATCACCGTCAAAGCCAATCTCCAAACATTCATGCATACCTCCCGTGGTCATGAACTAGTGATACAACCCGGCAACAGGAATAGGTTTCCCCTGAAGTCCGGCGATGAGTTGCTTGATATGATCCAACCATTGGCCACCATCCTCGATAGTCTGCGCATGGTGGGTAAGGCTGTCGTCCGTACGTTCATTCTCTGTATCGGCGGCTTGGACGAGCACCGTAATGGTGGCAACGTCATGAGCATGACCGTTCCCATCTGCGTCGGCAAGCAGGAGCGCCTGGACACGTCCTTCATTGGTACCGGCCACACTAATGAGGCGATAGCAGACGTTCCTGAATATGGTATCCCGCATGCGGCGCAGCCCGTGCCGACTACACAGTTCCATGACTTGGGCATACGTAGCAACGGCCTCAATGCGATCATGCGAGAGTAGTTGGACGTCACCAAGGGTGGCACGGGCGCGTACATTTGCTGCTACGTCGCCGATGCGCTCCGCAATCGCCACGGCTTCGGTGGCAAGCCGCCGAGCTTCTTGGTAGGCGCCAAGAACAATGAAGGCCTGCGCCAATGCCTGCGACGTTCGGGCCTCCAGGCGAATATCACCGTGACGACGCGCCATGTGAAGTGCCTCCTCCAACGGTGAGCGTGCTTTTGTTCCCATGTCCATTTTCAGATAGTCGACCCCTATCAGATACTGCGCATTCCGCATGCCATGAACGTCCTGTTCGGCAATTGCCAACTCAAGCGCCTGCTCATGTTTCGCAAGGGCCTTGGCGACGTCGCCCTGCTGCACGGCAATGGCTCCCAGATTCATAAGCGCTGTGCTGTATTCCATTGCATTGTTGGCCCTCATGGCTAGGGACATCGCCTTTTGATGGGCCTGTTCGGCATCATCCAGTCTACCCATTCTGAAAGCAATGTTGCCACGGATGCGCCATGCGGCAATGGCCGCTACCGACGTGTCGGAACTCAATGCCAAGGCCCGTTCCGCCAATGACTCCGCTTCGGCATAACGCCCGTTGAGTCCGTGAATGGTGGCCATGATTCCCAAACACTCTGCCTGCTGCACTGCGTCGTGAATACGCTCCGCTTCTTGGTGCGCTGCGTGGGCATCCATGAGTGCCTTGCCATACGCTGCAGCCTGCATGTGCAGGCGAGCCGCAAGCTTGGCACAACGGATGACGAGCTGATGAACGGGTTGCCCACGAAGCGATGCCTTGCGATTGCACCACCGGACGCGCTTCAGCAGCAGCGTGGTCTCCGGTGCGGCACCCGATGCCCAGGTTTCTGCCGCTGCATCCATTAACCGTTCCGACGCCTCGGCAAACCGCGAAGCAGTGGCAAGGTGGACAGCCAGACGGAGGATCGTGGAAGACGATCGCCGGCCTTTTTGGTGCGCTATCGCTTCTTCGCCTACAAGGAGGCCAATACACTCTTCATGAAGCAGCTCCCGCTCCTCTTGCGTCAGGCTTCCATACAAGACGTCCTGGAGCAAGGCATGCGTAAACTGAAAGGACGTTGTCTCGGATTCGTAAACGGCACGTTTGCCTTCGCAGATGATCAAATGATGATGTTCTTCAATCCGCCGAAGTGTTTGCAGGACTTTGAGCATCGGCATTCCCGTTGCGCGCGCAAGGAACATCGACGTAAACGTTACGCCTTCTACACTGGCATATCGTAGCAGGTCTCGTTCGTCATCCGTAAGCCGCCGTAGGCGCTCCTGCACAACGGCAGTAATCGTTGATGGTAATCTCGCCGTGCGTACACCTGGGTCCACAAGCCCAGTATTGGCATCCACCAAACCGTCTTCTTCAAGCGTACGAATGATCTGCGTTATGAGGAGGGGCACACCGCCAGTTTTTTCAATCAACCAATCTTCAAATGCCACATTGGGCGCATAGCGCGTGTATCGCTCCGTCATGAGCGTCCGCACATCGGCGGAAGCTATTGGTGCTACCGAGACGTCGACGGCTAGTTCGTATCGGTGGAGCTCGTTGCGCACAGTCTCAAGGGCATGACCTGACTGCCGAACGTCAATGTCGCGATAGGCAACGATGAACGTGATGGGCACATCAACAAGCTCTCTGGAAGCTGCAAACAGGAGGTTGGCCGATGACGTGTCCGCCCAATGCATGTCGTCAAGCACCAACACGACGGCGGCCTTTTGGGCAATCGTTCGCAGTACGTTGATGTATTGGCGAAAGATCTGGTCCTGGTCACGATGCTGGTCGTTCTCCTGCATTTTTTTGTGCAGGAAGAACTGGTCGTAGCCAGAGCTCATGATGTCCAGGGCAGCACCAATCGGCGTACCAATGACGGGAATCATCATCATCCACGACGGCGCCGTATCAATCATGAATTTCTTCAGATCGAACTTGAACCCTCGATCTGCCTCGGCCGCTGTTCGCTCCAGGAGTTTTGCCAAGACATCGGCAAAGGGCTTCAGTGCTTCGGCTTCCCCCACTCCTTGTCCGGCAAGGGGCGTCGAGCACTCTACGGCCGCCACGAGTGGTGTAGGTTGCGATTCCGCAAGGACGCGGCGGCAATGGTTCAGTAGCGTGGTTTTGCCAATCCCGGCTTCGCCGGTAACGAAGACGACATTCCCCTTACGGCTCGGAACCGAGCCGTTGATGTGTCCAACGATGGCCTCGACGAGTTGCTCCCGCATCGTCAGTCCCCGTGCTGTGCGCCGTCAGGTTAGGTCATTCATCGTCGCCGCCGCGCAGGCCTTCCAAGACCGAGAGGTCTTCGAGGGTTGTCGTATCACCACTGACCGTTTGGCCCGATACAACCTCGCGCAGCAAGCGCCGCATAATCTTGCCGGACCTCGTCTTGGGGAGCGCTTCGGCAAAGCGCACGTCGTCGGGTTTGGCGATGTGGCCAATCTCCGCAGCAACGTGCTGCCGAATGCGTTCCTTGAGTGCCGATAGGTCCGAACGTTCTGTATTCGCCTTTAAAGTAACAAAAGCTACCAACGCACTACCCTTGATTTCGTCGGGCCGAGCAACAACGGCAGCTTCCGCAACGCCAGGGAACGACACGATGGCACTCTCTACCTCGGCAGTGCCCAAGCGGTGCCCACTTACGTTCACCACATCGTCCACCCTGCCAATTATCCAGATATATCCATCGTTGTCTTTCCTCGCTCCATCGCCCGTGAAGTACCATCCGGGATGGCCCTTTCGTTTGGGGAAGTCACTCCAGTAGGCTTGCTTGTAGCGTTCATCATTGCCAACGATGGTCCGCGCCATGGAAGGCCATGGGTGCTGCACCACAAGCAGACCACCTTCGTTGGCTCCACAAGGCGTACCATCGCGGCGAACTACGTCGACATGGACGCCCGGCAATGGTCGCGTTGCAGTTCCTGGCTTCGTGGCCGTGGCACCGGGAATGGGGGCAATCATGATGGCACCAGTTGCCACCACGTGTCGACGATCGGACATCGCCCGCCGCCAATCACGGAGTCATACCACATCCATGCTTCCGGATTGATGGGCTCGCCAACCGTTCCCAGCAGCCGCAACGATGTTAGATCATGCCGCCTGGGCCATTGCTCACCCCACTTCATGAAGGCCCGTATTGCCGTTGGTGCCGTGTACAGGATGGTCGCCTTATGGCGCTCGATGATATCCCAAAAGCGGTTCGGCGCCGGATAGTTGGGTGCTCCTTCATACAGCAGAACAGTTGCTCCGTTCATCAACGGACCATACACGATGTAGGAGTGACCCGTGATCCACCCTACATCAGCCGTGCAGAAGTACACGTCATCATCGCGGATATCAAACACCTGCCGGAAGGTTGTACCCACCTGCGTGAGATATCCGCCCGTCGTATGCAGGATTCCCTTTGGTTTCCCAGTCGACCCTGATGTATACAGGATGAACAGCGGATGTTCACTATCCAACGGCACGGCCTCAATGGCCATGGGCGCAACAGGAACGGTTTCGTGCCACCAATGGTCACGTCCACGCTTGAGCTGTACAGGATTGCCTGCATGCTGGAGCACCAGGACGTGTTTCACCGATGGTGCCTTTTTGAGAGCCTCGGCTGCAGCGGGATATAGCGGTACCACCTCCCCACGGCGGCGCGCACCGTCCTGGGTAATCAGGCATACTGCCTTGGAGTCATTCATACGCTCACGTAATGCATCGGCACTAAAACCACCGAATACGACGTTGTGCGTAGCTCCGATTCTGGCACATGCCAACATGGCAACCACAGCCTCGGGCACCATGCCCATGTATATGGCAACCACGTCCCCAGGCTGTACGCCAAAGCTCCGAAGAACAGCAGCGCAGCGGTTCACCTCGATATGCAACTGCTGATACGTAAGCGTGCGTACGTGGCCGTTTTCACCTTCCCAGATCAACGCTGCCTTGGTACGCCGCCAGGACGTCAAATGTCTGTCCAGGCAATTGTCCGCTGCGTTGACGGTTGCCCCGACGAACCACCGTGCGTGGGGCACCTTCCAGTCCAGCACTGTTCGCCAACGCTTCGTCCACCGCACGTGTTCTGCTTCGGCTGCCCAGTACTCTGTGGCGGACGCGGCCCCCTTCCGAACGAGGTTTTTGAGCATACGTCCATTGATGGATGCAGCCGCGGCAAAGGAGTCTGGCGGTGGGAAGGTGCGGTGTTCTTCCAGAACGGAGGCAATGGCTTCAGAAGGTTGTGCTTGGGATGTGCGGCGTGCCATGGAGGTGGTCCGAAATGCGGCGCAGATAGTTCAATTGGCCAAGATGATACCGAAAATGAGCAACAAGGATAAGAAGTACGTCCAGCGTGCAGCGTTCCGTACCATGCCATGGCACAGGGTAAGGGGCCATGGCACTCCTATCGGAAGCATCGGCAAGGCCACGTACTTCGGCTGTGGTAATGGCTACGAGTTCAAGCAGCTCGTCAATGGTTGCCACATGATGCTCAAACTCAGCTTGGCGATCGCGAACATAGCCTGTTCCGAGCAGCACAGCTCCCACAAAGTGGCGCAGGTTTCCACAGAGGTGCTGTACAAGCGCACCAACAGCATTGGTGGTACCTGGTGCCGCATGCCATAGCATATCATCCGAGCATTGCCGGAGATTGGCGGCAAGCTCGTCCAGGCCTTCCAGGAAACGAGCGCTCACGAGGGGCATGATTGTTGGGCTCATTTGACAAGCTGCGAGATCTGCTTGAACGTATCGGTGCCGGCGCGCTCCAGAAGTTCGAAGAGGATCGACTCCACGGTAGTAACAATTGCGCCGGCGTGGCGCATGCGTTCGACGGCCATGGTGTGGTCCATTTCGGACCGCGACGACGTGGCGTCGGCCACCACAACGACGTGATTCCCCTGTGCCAGTAGGTCAAGCACTGTCTGCTGAACGCAGACGTGCGTCTCGATGCCGAACACCACGATGGTATGCCGCCCGGACGACATCAGGTGTGCCTCCACTGTTGGTTCCCCACAGCAAGAAAAGGTAATCTTCTCAATCGGCTGCACATCACCGAGGGCTTCCAGAACGGCGGCCCGCGTGGGGCCCAGCCCCTTGCTGTATTGCTCGGTCACGATAATCGGTACATCCAGGATGCGGAGTCCCCGAGCAAGCGTGATGATCCGCTGCTCTACCGCGGCATTGTTATGGATATGTGGAAACAGTCGTTCCTGAACATCAATGCAGAGGGCGATGGTTTTATTGCGTTGATGGCGCATGGTTGTCTCGTATCTGTGAAGGCGCAATGTCGGAAGAGTACCGCAAACTTCAAGCACGACCGAGCACGGCAAAACTCCCGAGTGCGGTGGGCGTACAGCATCAATGCACGGGCAACTGTAGCAAGGCATACGATATGCTATGCCCTGGAGGAGTCAGTCGCGAAATCTATATGCGTGACGGCGGTCATCAATGAGCCAGTCCAAACGACTGCCAGACGCCATGGGAGAGACGAATGCAGCGGCAGGGACTGCCAGCGTTTTTCTGAATAGT
>JALOMA010000164.1 GCA_025455735.1 Candidatus Kapaibacterium sp. | reverse complement strand
GAGAAACGGATTGTACTTCTTCAGTTCAATGCGTTCCGTCGTATTCTGCTTGTTCTTCATGGTAGTGTAACGGGATGCTGGCTTGCCTTCTTTTTTGGCTTCCGTGCACTCGAGCGTTATAATGACGCGCGCGCCTTTTTTTGCCATGGTGAGCTCCTGGAGATGCTGCTAGGGGATGAGTTGCGTTTGGGTAAGCCACAAAAATACAACAGCTTGTCATTTCCGCAAGCGGTTGTTCTGTTTGGTGTTGGCGCCGCTTTTGGAAGTTGGTTTTGGTATGCTGGTGGCAGTGGGTTTGTTGATCTTCTTAGCTGCCTTTGGACGTGGATGCGACACAACTCTGTTGGAGGTAACTGTGATTGCATCATCACGGAAGGCAATGGGAACCGTTTGCTCGATGTGGTCCACGAAGACGATCTCCAAGTCCTGCGTTACTGCCGGAGCCAGTTCGTGTACGTCCTTGATATTGTCCTTGGGTACAAAAACTGTCCGTACACCTACACGTTTTGCAGCGAGTAACTTCTCGTTCAGGCCACCTATAGGGAGCACGTTGCCACGGAGGGTAACTTCTCCAGTCATGGCAAGGTCACCGCGAAGTGGTTTTCCCGATGCTGCAGAAAGGAGGGCGAGAGTCATCGTAATCCCTGCTGACGGACCATCCTTGGGTATGGCACCTTCGGGAACATGAATATGAATCTCCTTGCCTTTGGCGAATTCTGGATCCAAACCGTACGTTGCGAAGTTCGCGCGCAGGTAGGACAGTGCTGCAACTGCTGACTCTTTCATGACGTCGCCGAGTTTGCCCGTAAGCGTCAAACGTTCCGAACCCGGCATGATGGTCACTTCAACGGGAAGCGTATCGCCCCCCATACTGGTCCATGCGAGACCTGTCGCTACACCTACCTTGTCAACGAGATCTTCGGACTTCGTTTTGAACTTCGCTGCCTTCAAGTAGTCTGGCAACGAAGCTGCCGAGACGGTAGTCTTTTTCTTTCGTGCGACCTTGAATGCTTTCGTTTTCTTAAGCTCCGTTGGATCGGAGATGCCTGATTCCATCGTCACGCGGCTGACGATCTTGGCTGCGATTTTGCGCAGAACGGACGCTATCTCGCGCTCCAGTCCTCGCACGCCAGACTCCCGAGTATAGTCGCGGACGATTCGCAACAGAGCATCATCCGTAAACTCAATGGGGAAGTCCTCCAAGCCATGAGCCTTTAGCTGCTTTGGGACAATGTGTCTCTTGGCGATTTCAACCTTGTCGGGTTCCAGGTAGCTGGACAGTTCGATTACCTCCATGCGATCCAGCAGGGGCGCTGGAATGTCATACTTGACGTTGGCTGTTGCAATGAACAGTACGTTGGAGAGGTCGTAGTCCACTTCCAAATAATGATCATTAAAGGCACTATTCTGTTCGGGGTCCAATACCTCCAGGAGTGCAGCTGATGGATCGCCGCGGAAGTCCATGGACATCTTATCGATTTCATCGAGTAGTATCAGAGGGTTGACCGTGCCAGCCTTCTTCATGGACTGGACGATCTTTCCTGGCATGGCACCAATGTACGTCCGTCTGTGCCCCCGGATCTCGGCTTCGTCTCGGACGCCACCCAAGGACATTCGGACGAAGTTACGCCCGGTGGCACGGGCAATGGACTTTGCCAACGACGTTTTACCAACGCCTGGTGGGCCTACGAAACAAAGGATCTGCCCACGTAGAGAGCCAACAAGATTCAGAACGGAAATGTACTCGAGGATGCGTTGTTTCGGCTTTTCTAAGTCATAATGGTCATCATCCAGGACAGTTTGAACGTGCTGGACGTTCAAATCATCCGCGCTCCTTGTCGTCCATGGAACGTTCGAAAGCCATTCCAGCCATGTGCGATTGACGTTGAATTCAGGCGACATGGACGGTGTTTTCTTTAGTCTCTCGAACTCTTCCATTGCCTTGGCCAAGGTGGCTTCGGGCATGCCGGCGTTTACGAGTGCGTCACGCAACGGACCCAAGTCCGACGACAGCTCTTCATCGTCACCCAATTCCTTTTGCAGTGCTCGTATCTGTTCTTGGATGAAGTACTTCCGCTGCGACTTTTGAATTTGGTCTTGGACTTTACCGTCGATCTCGGCTTCAAGCTTTAAGAGCTCCAGTTCGCCGGTAAGCATCGATACCAATTGGTAGTACTGTTCGTGAAGCACTTCAGTATTCAGGATGCGCTGCTTGACGTCAACTTTCTGTTGGACGTTTGCAGCAGCATAGAAGAGCTTCCGAACGGGGTCGTCGATCGCTTCGAAGGCTCCAAGTACCTCGGGAGGCAGGTTCCTATTCTGCTTCACATACTGGTCAAAAAGCTCAGAGGCATGGCGCACCATTGCCTTCAAGTCTCGATCACGCTCGTTGAAAGTTGTCGCAACTTGTTGTACTTCAGCTTCGAGGAAGGGATCCGTAGAAACAGAACGCACAATCCGCGACTGCACCATTCCTTCAACGAGGACCTTCAGCAAGTTGTTTGGTAGTCGTAAGATCTGCAGTACTTTGGCCACGGTCCCGTATTCAAAGACGTCGCCAAAGCCGGGTTCCTCCACGGATGGATCCCGTTGGGCCACCAGCATGATGTACTTCTCCCTCTCCAATGCCTCGGCGACTGCCTTCAGTGACGAAGCGCGGCCGATGAGAACCGGAAAGATCATGTTGGGGTAAATCACGATGTCGCGCAACGGCAACACCGGTAGAACAGACGGAATGGCCGATGTCGAACCACGTTTCCGTTCGATCGAGGTGAGGACTTCTTCTTTGCTTGCCATGGGGCGCTTTGACGTTGACAGAACCACAAAATTACATAGTTCGATGCCACTAATCGTGTTTCTTGCAACGCAAGTCCATCGAATGTGCATTATGGATGTTCTTTTCCGTATCTTCGTGGCTTCACGAAATCCGTATCTCCAACATTATTGAAGGTCGCGCTTGCGGAGACCGATACAACCCTTCCAGCGTCCCGAAGTACAACGGAAGCAAAAAATCAACGATGAGATCTCGGCCCCCGAGCTCCGCGTTGTCGATGCCAAAGGGCAAATGCTGGGCGTGCTCAGCCGTCGCGAGGCATTGCGCATCGCTCAGGAACAGAATCTAGACCTTGTAGAGATTGCTCCACAGGCGAATCCACCTGTGGCCAAGATTATTGACTACGGCAAGTTCTCCTACGAGCAGCAAAAGCGCGAGAAGACGGCTAAGAAAGCGCAGAAGCATTCTGAATTGAAGGAGATACGATTCAAGGCTGGTACGGACACGCACGACTTCGAGTTCAAGACGCGTCATGCCAGGCAGTTCATCGAAGACGGCCACAAGGTGAAGGCTACGGTCATGTTTCGTGGCCGTGAGATCATGCACCAGGAGATTGGCCATGCCATGTTGCAGAAGTTCATCGATGCCTTGATTGACGTTGCCAAGGTGGACCAACCGATGAAGATGGAAGGTCGGTTTTTGTCGCTGATGTTGGCACCTGACCCCTTGAAGCTGAAGAAGAAATCGAAAGAAGCTGCCAAAGCTTCACGTGTTGACACAGGTGCACCATCGGATGGGCTTGTGGACGACGTGGAAGATGATGTTGATGGAATTGAATCAACCGCCGACGATGCGGCGGAAGTGTAATTATTCAGGAGTAAGGCACGATGCCAAAGATGAAAACCGTGTCCGGCGCAAAAAAGCGTTTTAAGGTCACGGGAACTGGTGAGCTGAAGCGCCAACGGGCAAACCGCAGGCACATCCTCACGAGTAAGAACCGCAAGCGGAAACGTCAGCTGCGCCGTGGCGCACTCGTCGATGCTTCAAATCTCAAGCTTACGCTGCGCGCTCTCGCCATGCGGTAAGCAACGGCCCGGCGCCACGATCAGGGATCATGCCGTTCTCCTGCCGTGCGACGTCTACCGGGTTCCGTGTTTTTTTCACCGTGGTGTTCGTTTACACGAACAAACACTTGCACTCATAAGGAGTTCACAATGCCACGTTCAGTAAATAAAGTAGCGGCCCATAACAGAAAGAAGAAGTACTTCCGCATAGCGCGGGGATACTGGGGTGCCCGCTCCAAGGTGTGGACCATCGTTAAGCACCATGTCGAGAAAGGCCTTCAGTACGCCTATCGCGACCGCCGCGCCAAAAAGCGCACGTTCCGCTCCTTGTGGATCGTTCGTATCAATGCGGCAGCTCGTGCCAATGGCACAACGTACTCACGTCTGATGTTTGGTCTGAAGAAAAATAACATCACCATCAACCGTAAGGTGCTTGCCCACTTGGCAATGCATCAACCAGAGGTTTTTGCTGTAATTGTCAAACAGGCAATCTAGACGATCGTACCAAGCAGTGAAGCCGGCCCGGTGCTGTCAGCACCGGGCCGGTTTTCGTTTCTACCTTGTGTACGTCGTGGATTCCTCGGACTTTTGCACCTTAACCCGACATAACAATCACTATGCTAGACCGCATCGCCGCCGCCGCCGTAGCCATCGAAAGCGACCTCGCGTCAGTTACTGATGCTGCATCCCTGGAGCGTTTTCGCCTTACCCACTTGGTCAAGAAGGGCACCCTTCAAACGCTCGTGGACGATCTTCGTTCCGTTCCCAAAGAGGAAAAGCCAACCGTTGGAAAAGAGCTGAATTCTCTGCGCAAGTCCGTTGAAGATCGATATACCACCTTGGCGGAACAATTCAATCGCACGTCAGATGTCCCTGAATTGGATTGGTCCTTACCCGCTCGTGATATGTCTCGAGGCGCTACCCATCCCATTTCAGCAATGATCGATAGAACGATCGAAGTCTTCTCTTCGATGGGCTTTGATATTGCCGAAGGTCCTGACGTGGAGGATGACTCGCACAACTTCGGAAAGCTAAATTTCGCACCCGACCATCCTGCTCGTGACATGCAGGATACGTTCTTTGTACACCATCACGATCGGTCCGATCTACTCCTTCGTACCCATACGTCAAGTGTACAGGTGCGTGTTATGGAGGCCATGAAGCCTCCCATACGTTGTATCATGCCAGGACGTGTGTACAGGAATGAAGCGGTGAGTGCACGTTCCTTGGCAGAGTTCCACCAGATTGAAGGCCTTTATATCGATAAAGGTGTTTCGGTAGCCGATATGAAGTCTACCATCATGGCATTTGCCAGAAAAATGTACGACGCTTCGGCTGATTTTCGATTTCGTACATCATTCTTTCCGTTCACGGAGCCCAGTATAGAAATCGACATGTCGTGTTTCTTGTGCTCGGGTAAGGGCTGCCGCATCTGCAAGTACTCTGGCTGGTTGGAGATTTGTGGTGCGGGCATGGTGCATCCAAACGTGCTTACAATGTGCGGAATCGATCCTGAAGAATATTCAGGATTTGCATTCGGTTTTGGAGTGGAACGCGTGGTAATGCTCATGACTGGTATTGATGACATCCGATTGCTCTATGATAACGACGTTCGTGTCCTGAGGCAGTTCCCATGAGTGTCCTCGTTGCCGAATCAATCACGAAGGCTTATCCGCGGGCAGGTCGGGTAGTCAACAACGTCTCGCTTGATGTTCATCAAGGAGAGCTGATTGCCTTGGTTGGGCAAGGCAGCTTTGCCGATGACCGCAGATATATTGTCAATGGCGCAGGTACAATATCCCATGCAAAAAGATGCAGCCAAATTTAAACTAAAACAAGCCAACAGCTACAACAACTTGAGAGTATCGTCTGCAGTGTCCACATGTATGCCTGTCCTGGTGGTATGTGTAACGAACTAGCTGTTATCAATGGGCTTTGCTGCACGGCAAGTCCTGTGACATCAAAGCCAGCATTCAATCACGTCGAAGCGTTCTACATTACGTTATAAAGCATTGAAGCAGTCGTCAAACGGTTCAACGCCGAGCAGCTCT
>JALOMA010000163.1 GCA_025455735.1 Candidatus Kapaibacterium sp. | reverse complement strand
AATGCACGGGCAACTGTAGCAAGGCATACGATGTGCCATGCCCTGGAGGAGTCAGTCGCGAAATCTATATGCGCGACGGTGGTCATCAATGAGGCAGTCCAATCGACTGCCAGACGCTATGGGAGAGACGAATGCAGCGGCAGCGACTGCCAGCGTTTTTCTGAATAGTCTGACGGCATTCCTGCTTCACGTCAGCCTGCGCGTATTGAACACACTGTTCGGCACCTACAGATGCGATGCTGGTATACCTGATGTTTCGAAAAGATCAAGGATGTCCTCGCCTTCTTCAAACCATGATTAAAAACCCCACTTGTTCAATACGCGACCACAATGTGGGATAACCTACTGAACCTGACAATGACGACTTCTATTTGCCGAAAGTCGCAGGTCGATTTCTGCATAAACTCGGCCAACACTACATAGTCTCACGCAAAATCGTGGGGGCAATCGTCCACGTTCACAACACGAAGAAGCGACAATTCGAGGACAAGCGCTACCGATATGGTGGTAACGTGACGAACCGTTCTTATCCTTGCAGTTGCGTTGTCGTCCGTCTAAAACAACTGTTGTCTGCACTCTATCATGAGATTTTTTGCTACTGTACTATTAATGTGTGCTCTCATAACAATTCTCGCATTACCCATGGAGTCGGAGTCCGATTCTACCAAATCGGGAAACAGTCTGGAGCAGCGTCGACGAAAAATTGAATCACGTGCCGCCGAAACGTCAAGAGAATCCCAATCGAGGAAAAAGCGTTCACTGGCGATCCTCAAGGCCGAAAAGATCCCGTTCACTCAGCACCTACCTGCGATCGGAACCGAAGCCCAGTCAACTCGTCGCAGCACCGAACAGGTCGCTCAGCGTGCGATGGCTCTCTGCATTGTTGCGGCAAAGGGAGAAGGTGTCGATCAAGAGACGATCGGCCGGCTTGTTAACGAATACAAACTCGCATCATTATTCACACCTAAGGAGAAAGCGTTCATTGCCAACCCAAACCCAACACAACACGATCGTATTCAATTCACCTGGCGGTATGAGTGCTATTGGGTCATGCTGTGGGCATTGGGTTTTGTTGACACGTTGGACCGCCCCGACGCCATCTGTGACGTGCGTCACGCTGTTTCTTTCCTTCAACAGAATGGACACGATGGATTCGTGAAAAAGTCAAAGCTTCGTTCTCAATCTGAAATTCTTGATGCAGCTGACTTGATCTATCGATATCATTGGGCAGTAGTTGATGCTCGGATCAACGATCGTGAACCTCCGGCAACACTCGATGCGGGCGTAGTGATGGAACGTCACTACGCATTGAATTGGTTGATCGGATACATGGATCAAGAATGGGACGACATATCAACGGATACCTGACAATCGGTCCACCGTGGTTTGCTTCTGTCTTCAATGGCTCATCTTCGGACAATTCTGCGCTCGGCAGAAGCGGTGGATGTCATCGTTGCCAATGTGGTCCGCTCGTTGGCAGCCGCCATTCCACCAGTCGCCTCCCGACCGTTCCAAGGGCAACTCTACCATGCACGACGAAGAGGATTTCGGCAGGGTGATTCTTTACTACATACACCATACGTCGTTGACCATCGTACGCAGCATTTTTATCGTTACGAAGATGAAATGTTCTCTAGGTTAGAGCCGCAAGGCCAGCGCCATTCACTGTCCGAGTACGGAAAACGATCCAGTACGGGTTATGCGCCTCCCGGAAGAGGGTACGCCGTGATCCCTACGCCTGAGCGAGCATCCGCAGAAGCCTGGGTGAAGGGTGTTTGCTGACAACCGTACACAGATTCGACTCCACACCAAGGTCCCTTGATTTCCTTTCCGAAACACACTATGCCCATGTTGCAGGACGTACTTGACTTGGAGAATCGCAGCCTTGGAGCTAATGGCGAACCAACTCTTGCGGCAGCGTACGAGATTCTGAAAGAACAGTGGCGCAACGGCGACCGCGATAGGGAAGTTGGTTTGCACCTCATGTTTTTGGCTTGGTATGGTATCATTGAGCCCGAGCATCTGACAGGATTCAGCGAGAGCGATATGATCAGGCTTGAGTTGAATCAGATGTTTTCGGAAGTCCATGCATTCTTTGAGCCACAGATAGTTCACGACGCAGAAATGCTCTACGCGTTTGGGTTGGCCGGCGCAATGTTTTGGTTTATGTTAAACGATGACAAGATATGGGAACAACGCGCCAAGGACTACCGGAAAGCTTATCGCGCCCTTCAGCCGAACGGTCTTGATCCTCGGATCTTCGACAATCGCGGGGCCTATGGTTACTATTTTGCCGGCCAATGCGAGGTTAATGACGGATATTGAAAGCGTACTCGTGACATGCATTCCGTGAGAGAGAGAGAACCTCAAATGCTGATCAACCAGGATTTCGTTCTTCGATTCTGATGGTGTCCCGTATCTTCGGACGTACTGCCTGGCACATTGGTCACATGTCATGGCTATACTCTGTTATAACAGGAACTTCGCATGTTTAATATCTTCAAGAAAAGATCAAAGCAAGACTCCATGTTCGACAACGAACGATGGGCCGTTGGGATGATGGAGTACGACGGGTATCCAATCATTCTGCGGATCAATACCGGCCTGAAGCCATTTGTGGGTACATCTGATCACACACTTAGGATCAGCTTCGCAATGCCTTTCAAACATGCCAATCCAGGAGGCATGCCCGACATAGAGGAGAACATGCTGTTCGACCAATTCGAGGAGAGGATATTGGCTGTTCTGAAATCGAGAGGATCAGTGGTTCAGGCCATCACAATTACGACAGGTACTGCCAAGGAACACGTCTTCTATGCCCAACCAGAACTGGACGTGAAGGCTGCACACGAACAGTTGATGCAAGAAATTACGTCCCATGAGCTCCAATGCATTGCAGATATTGAAGAGGATTGGGCTACGTACAAGACGTGGAGCAACATGTAAGCAAGCACCGTAGCCAGCCCTCAGTAGCGAATCACGAAGCTCATGCTGACGGGTATCGTGCCGATACTTCACCGTTAGCAGCAGGCACATGCAGTAGACGGACAGTGGCAACCCTACCGCATGGAGTCAAGGTGACAGACAACGCGGTCGAACGGCAACACTGGATGGGCGTTTTCCATGTAACTGCTACAGAGGATTGGCCTCCATCAGCGCGACGTCGTAGCATACCGGAGGGCGTCTTCCATGGCGACATTGTTGGCAAAACCATCGAAGCGTGCTACATAACGGCCACGCTTGTCCACAACTATACTCGACGGCACGGATCGTACCATAAGTCCGTCGACGTACTGAGGTTCCACATTCTCGGCACATGTCATGAGCGTATCCGTCAGGTAGCGATCCTTTTGATTGCCCTTCCACGTTCCTACGAGCACGGTAACGACGTTAAATCGAAATCCCTGGCGTCGGAAATCACGAAGCATGTCGATCTGTTTGGGGCAGGCTGCGCAGGAGCTGGATGCGAACAGTACGACGGTGGCATCACTTGCACTCTTTCGCCCTGCAAGAATTGCATCAGGCACATCGGATGTCGTCACTGGCGCTATCAAGCCTCTGCTCCGGAGAGAATGTATCAGGGAATCAACCTGCTTGGGTTGGATGGCAGGGGTAAAGTGCTTGTCAAGCGAGTCCTTTATCCACGCATACACAGGAAAGTAGCGATGCGAATAAGCCAGAAATGGCATTGCTTCAGTGCGTAAACCTCGTGCGACAAGTTGGTTTGCGGCCTTTAGTGCCAAGCCCGCGGCTAGACTTGAGTGTGATGGCAACGTTGGCAGGATCGCTTTGATAGGCTCCATAAACTCGACGCCTTTGTATGCCTGGAAGAGCGCCAATGACTCCATATACGCATATCGCTGACGACCGCGCCACGAGGACGTGGCTTCACTCCTTGGTCCAGGATAGCTCCTTCGCATGGCTGCGATGGAGTCCGAGAGGCCACGTACCATACTCGCCGTCAGTTCAATGGACATTCGTGTAGGGTTATCCTTTGCACTCGGTGTAACATCCGATGCAAGCATCATTTCCGGAAGCAAACGATTACGCGCAGCAAGCGTTCGCAGAAGCCTTTCATGCATCAGTCCTGTAACTTTCTCTCGGAAGAACGTTGCCGATTGTGCCGTAAATCGACTTTCAGGGTACCTTCCAAAGAGATCAACACCGCACTGGATGGCGTGATTGGTCCTAGTAAGTCCATACTGATGGCGAAGCCCAGCACCGAGACTTGCGATAAAAAAACCATTGTTAAGCACGGTATGTGCCACCTCGTCGATTTCCTGATGAAAATCGGCCCACCGTGCCGTTTTGCGAAAGAAACTGAAAAGTGTGTGCAGGATGCGTCGAGGTTGGTAGTCGGGAACTTTCCAGATAAAAGCCTCGATGTCCTTGGCATGCTGCTCTGCCAATTCGGGTTTTCGCTCCAGCAGCGTCATCATCCGCAATGCAACATTGGCCCGGAACGGTTCATATTCCTTGGGGAGTTGAAGCAGCTGGGATAGATCTGCTTGATGTATTTTGTCGAACGCCTTTGCCAATGGATAAGCGCTATCCAACGGTGCATAGAACGTCAGGTCCTGAACGTCTTCCCAGTCCACCACCCCAGAGACACTCACACGAACGATATCGTTCGGAATCGCCACCGAAATACTCCGTTGCCGTTCCGTGGATGGAGGCAATTGGAGGTAGATGACCGTATCCGCCTCGAGCGCGGCAAATTCGATATACAGTTCAAGGGTAACATGGGCCTTGGCATCCTTGGTGGGAACCTCGACAGTAATGAGGTTCTCCTCGCCGGGAGTCCAGTGCCCCGCGCGAGGGCCAGCAATGGAAACGGAATACCGTTGAAAGACTTCGTCAGAACTATCTGAGTCCCGGCCACTACAGGCGGAAAGGAGCGTGAGCAGGAGACATCCAGTTAGCCAGAATATCCCCCTCTCCATGCCTTTAGGCATGGAGAGAGAGACGAAAAACGCGAGACCATTCATATTCTTGATCTTAGTAGAAGTACAAGCCTGTGTTGGGATTATAGCCAACGGGGAAGTTGATGGAGCCAGTTGTAGTCGGAGTAAATCCAGGACGTGGGTTTGGTGCCAGAATGTACCAATACGTGCAATAGTCATTCAGGTGGCATGTCGTCCCCCCTGAACGGCAGACACCCTGCCCCCATTCTCCATCGTCAGGCCCCGCACCATCATAGTGGCCTACATGTTCCCAAATGACCATTCTGGTTCATTGGCGTTGCGGTATGGGTATCAATCCGCCTGTAGGCATCAGCTGGCACAACACTTGGACGTGCCGCGTACGTTGCCTGAACACTGAGAAACATGAGCCAGCTACCGATTTTGAGAAATCGTATACAAACCTGTTGATAGATAAGGAAGGAAAATAGTCTAAAACTGGCGGTACGAGCTCGTACCTAGAACAAATGTACAGACCTTCGTGCCATAGTCAAGCGCTGTTTTGATGAGAATTACGACTATTCATGAATTGGAGTAGGTTTGTTATATGAGACTCGTACGAGCTAATACGTATAATACCAGAGCCTGATGGAGGTCGCCGTCTATCAGACTGTTTTGTCGCTCTTAAAAAAAACATCCCGTATTGCTGCTCGGATTTCTTCCATGGTCTGGCGTTGCCAAAAACTTCATGCCGAGTGGGAGTCATTGGTTCTGATTCCGGAATATGGTAGCGCGGGATATCTACGTCCAATCAAGGCCGTACTACCAACAACAGCGTCATGGAAAAAGCCCCCTGATACGCTACGACATCGCGGTGACGAATGCTTTCATGGAGGCTCCGTTACCACGGCAAGGCTTCACGAGACAAGGCTTTCCGTCCCCTAGCCTACTCCGACCGCTGCGTCACCCAGACGCCAGCGAGTGCGATGACGCCGCCTACGACGAATACCGCGGTA
>JALOMA010000015.1 GCA_025455735.1 Candidatus Kapaibacterium sp. | reverse complement strand
CTTGAGCTTGTTGACGAATGATAAGGGGCCCGCGAACTCTATGGCCTCGATATCGGGATCGATGTCGGGCTTTTTGCCAAGTGTTGCCGAAATGGACAAGCGGTTGAACTTGATGATCAGGAACTGGGCCGCGCCGTTGCCAATGAGATTGACAATGAAATTCCGCAAGGACCCAAACAGCAACACCTCGGGTGGCTTGAGATCCATGCCCTTGATGAGCTGGGCCTTGAGGTACAGGACCATCTTTTGATCGTCGCTGGATGCTGATGGATATAGTGGCGCTATCAGGCCGAGAGGGTCGCTCTTGAGCTCCGTGCTCCACTCGTAGACGAGCTGAATGCCCTGCTTCAGTGCGTCCAGCATGGACTTGGCCTGCTGATATTTCTCGTAGGCTTCGTTGCCTGCATCTATCAGTGGCTTCATCGTCTTTTCGATCTCGGAGCGTAGCTCCGTCACGCGATCTTCGACGTCCTTGCGGATCTTTTGAAGGCGTTCCTGGAGACCTTTTTTCGCATCATCGACGACATTTTGCAGTTCGGTGATGTATGGCTGCAATTCTGCTTTCAGAGCATCCTTTGCATCCTTGACTTCCTTCTCGAGCTCGCCCTTTAACTCATCGGCAGCCTTGATGGCATCCTCAATTGCCTTCTTCGCGTCCTTTGCTTGTTCCGTGAGTGCCTTCTTGGCGTCTTCGGGTACAATGGAGTCTTTTTTTCCGAGCCCTGGCACACTATCCAGATTATTCAGGATGTTGCCGATCACCTTGAGCAGATCGATGAGCTTCAGGTCGCCAAGGATTTTCGTCTCAAGGAAGTCCTTGAAATACTCCATCGGATCGAACGACCCTATGGCAGCAGCGGAATTCTTCAGGTCATCCAGCTTAGCAGAGATAGGGCCAGTAAGACGCGACAAGGCATCGATGCGCAGGCTGGGTGCGGCCAGGCCGCCAGCTTTGTCGGTGTTGGAGCCGAAATCCAGTCCAACAGGCGACAGCAGCGTAAGGAACATCTGGGACGGATTGCGCAGCATGGATTCGTTTGCGACAGCCGCGCCCGGCGTTCCTGGGTCAAACGCATGTTCGAGGTATTTTCCGTAGAATTTTACCGCCGACGTGGCATTTGTACCAAGAATTTCTTGAGCTTTTTCGATACGTGCGTCGGCTACTTCCATGGATGGGAAATACCGTGGGGTACCACTTTTAACGGTGTCGGCGTAGTATGACGTAAACGTCATGGCATCGGTTGGCAGCGTTGTATCGCCCCGCTTGGCGGTTGGTGCATAGGCAATATGCTGTCCACCCATGGTGACGCGTCTGCGGTTGAACTCACTGGTGGCATACTTCTTTTCGATCCAATCCTTGAGTTTAGGCTCGTTGGCGGCATCGGTATTGCTCAGAAAGACGAGCGGCGTAGAAAATTGCACCTTGGCCCCATCCCAGTCAGTGGCTTCGCATGACCACCGTACATCCTGTGCTGGGCCGCCTGCAGAGAACATCGGCCAGAAGCTATTCATCGAAAGCTGTCCGCCTGGATAGGTCAAGGCAATAGGTAGCTCCAGGTTGGGAGTAACCTTTGTGGTGATCTCAATGGAACGGAAGGGATTGTCGCGCCCCTGATACTTCATGCCTGCAAGGCCATCGGCAGGATATGTACGCAACGGCTCGCGCAGAATGATGTAGAGGCGTTGGATGAGATAGGCCGCCATGTGTCCGCGTGGGGTGCGTTGGAACTTGCGCTCGGTTTCTTTGACGAGCGTGGCGCGATGGCCAAACGGGAAGAGGAAGCCTTTGTAGCATACGCGCACGAAGGTGTCGCGGCCTTGGGCTCCCCGTTGAATCCACTGTTCCACGTCCAGACGGTCGTCGGCATGGGGGTCCCACCCACCAGCGAAGTCGGCCCAGGCCCCCAGGGACGTCAGCATGAAGCGCTTGACGTCCAGAGGGTCGGTTTTGGTTTTGGACAGTCCGTAGTTACTGGTGAGATCGACAATCTCGGACCGATCGCGGCGATTGAGGGATGTCCTGAAGGGGCGCTCCATGAAGGCCGCCGTCAGGTCGCGCGATGTGCCGTAGTCGGGCGACCAGATAGCCCGAAGTGTGCGGAAGTAGGCCGCCCGTTCACTGACGTTCTTGCCTTGCCGAACGCCAAGACGCGTGTGCCATAACTCGGCGCGCCTGTTCGAAGGATTCCAGACGGGTTCATCCCGATGCGCCCATCCGGCATACTTGTTGGGCGACAGCATCAGCCGATAGGGATATTCGATGGATGTTTCCAGGTTGTTCGGCTCGCGAATCGTTGGCTTCGCAATCTCAGCGGCCTGAAGCTCCTGCCAGACGTCCGATGTGATGCTTGTTGCGATATCGGGGTTGTATTCGAACTGTCCAGCGACGGCAGGGACAACATTGGCAATATCGCTAGCAGGGGGGACGGCGTACTTCTTGGCATTACTTACGCCTTTGGATGCAAGAGTGAAGGATGTAGCCTTCGTGTTCTTGCTTGCCGATGGGGCACTGCCCGAGAACTTGGCCTTGCCAGCACCAGCAAGAATCGTCATCACGAACGATGACGCTGGTGGTTTGGCACTGGGAGAAACCGCTTGAGTCCACGCCGACCAGTCAAGGAGACCCTTTGTCGTGAGCTTGCCAGTATACCCTGCCGGCAAGGCAAAGACCAACCGCGAACCGTGCGCCATGACGGCATCGATGGGTGGGTCGAGAGGGGTTTCCGTAGAGGAAGCCTTCTTGGCATTCGCCGGGATTGATGATGTATCCTTTGGGGGATTTTCAGCCGAGAAAAATGCCCGCTCGGCAATATGCTGGGGTTGGAAATGAACGATCAGCCGCGAAGAAGCGCTTTGGGCGGCAAATGTGCCCGCGCGTCGGTCCAGTGTACATCCAACGAATTCAAACGTTAAGACCAGCAGGTCTTCGGGCCTGATGACGGTTATCCGGGGATTGGCAGGAAGGGTAATGGCATCCTTACCCCACTTGCCGCCTGTACGCTTGGGCCGAATCTTCTTGGTAGCGTCCTTAGGAATTGTGTTCTGCATGGACTGCAGTGACTGCTGTGGGGCCACCAGTTTGTCGATCTGGATGCCAGCCAGCATGCTGCTGGGTGCGGGCATGGCCGCAGCGGGCATCGACGATACGAGCACGGCGAGGCGTGTTCCCCGGGGGGTAACCGTGGGTTCTACGACGGCACCATCCACAGGGATGACGTATCGGCTCAGTGCTGGGGTGATGTTGAGTCGTCTGATACGTCCATTCAACGTGACGAGCTCCACACAGGGCGTATCGGCCGTGTCCTCCACTTGGAAGGCAAGATTGTTGGCCTTCAGCCAGGTTGGTGCGGAGGCAAAGCGCGCCACGACGGCTTCATGAAGGCCGTCCGTCGTGCGAACAAATCCATAGTGTACATTCCTCAGAGGGAGGTGGGCCTGTAGTCCAGGTACGTCCAGGGTAACAAGGCCATCGGCCTGGCTTTCAAAGAGGACAGCGCACATTGCCTGCGCTGCGGTTTCGATACGAACGCAGTCGAACGTGTCATCTGTGGCGCGAATGGTCCATCCTGGCAATGCGGACAGTGATATGGGTACGTCCCATGCTGCCGCACCGCGATATGCCGTGATAATGCTTCGCCGGCGTGGAGCGGTGGCAAAGGCCGACGTTGACCGTGGTGCCACATCCAAGGTGGAGTTGGTAATGGGCAATGCTAGTGCATCGCCTATGACGACGCGCCCCGTTCCTTGAAACGAGAACGTCCACGACGTATCCAGTCCCATGGCGCGCACCGATTGCTCCACGGTAGCATCGGCAGTGGGAAGAACGAGGGCTGCATCGCAGGCGCCCTGGAGGCCCTCCCGGCCTAGCAGCCATGGTATCAAGGCCCCCTTCAGCGATGTGCGGAGATAGGGGAAGGTGATCCGGATGGTCGGTGATTCCGAGCGGGACAGGGTAGCCTCGAAGTCAAGGCGCGCGGTAGTGCCTGGAGCAAAAGCGTGGGATAGGACGATGGTGTAGGCGTCGTCGGTTTCGTCCAACCGTACGGTGGCACCGTCAAACCACGACGGATCGATTGTCCATCGGTCCATGCCAGCAGCAACAACAACAAGCGCCTTCCCACGGCGTTCGATGTGCCATGATGTGGGGTGAAGTGCTCTGGCGGCTTTGGCCAATGGGCTGGCCGTGAGTGCAGCAATGCCTGCAGCGCCGAGTGCAGTACGGCGCGATACCAGCATGGACGGTGGCTGCTCGCCGGGGGTCGGCCGGGTCGATGGCATAGCCAATACCGCACGCTGGCGAAGCATCGCCACGTTAAGTCGCGAACGTGACATAGTCCTCTGCTCCTCCCTGTGGTCGTTAGGTCGCTGCGAATTAGCACATCGGCGGCAAATCGCAACGCATTTTTTTTTTGGCACTTTGACATGTCACCTGAAAATGAGTTCCGTGGCGTATGTTTGGAACCAAGTTGCATGACGAATGGTCGGGGCAGCGCTCGGCCATTACGGATTACCATCGGGGTGTTGATATGGAGTACGTTGTACGACTGGCTCTTCTCTTGAGCCTGGTGCTGCCGCTGACCACGGCCGCACAAGTACAGATTCGCTTGACGCAGCCGCCACCAAACCAGCTGCGCGTTGCGGATTTGTGGAAGGTCGACCTCATCAATCGCACGCAGGCCCCCGTCCGCGTTACACTCCACGCCACGGCCGAAGAGTTGTCCATCCCAGATGGGCTTATCGTGGAGGCATTCACGGCTGTGGTTACAGTGCCGCCGGGTACGTATCGGGTAACGGGCCGGGATGTTCAGCCTATCCGTACCGACAATGAGAACCCGCGCTACCGCGATGCCCTCCTGTTGACAGGCGCCGTGCCGACGGGAGAGTATCGCATTTGCTGCGAAGTGCTCGATGCGGAGACGGAGCAGATTCTTGGCACGGACTGCAAGGTGGTTACCATCAATCGGATGTCGGTGCCTGTGTTGATCACACCACCCGACGAGTCCGAGGTTCCCGACAAGTTGCCGGTGTTTTCATGGATGTCCAGTGTGCCCCCAGGTCCAGCACAGCGGATCACGTACGAACTTGTCGTTGCCGAGATGTTCGCAGGTCAAAGTGCCTTCGATGCCGTGAAGCGAAATCCAGCTCACTTGCGCGCCGAAAATCTCGCCCGTACCGTGTATCAGTATCCCATTTCTGCCCGCGCATTGGAGCCAGGCCGTCGATATGCCTGGATGGTGCTGGCAAAGGAGATAACAAGCCGAACCAGCATAACCCTTGGTGAATCCGAGGTGTGGTCCTTTACCTATGTTCCTTTCGACGTTACTGGAAGGGGGCCTGGGGCCAACGATGGCCGCAATGATGCAGGAGGTGCCAGGCCCAGGCCTACGCCAACTCCGGGACGCGATGGAGATTGCCCAGGAGAAAACTGGGACTTCGAACTCGGTACCCTGGCGTGCTGGACGGCCGATGGAGATGCGTGGGATGGCCAGCCGGTGCGCGATGACCATCCCGTGCTCGGTGACTTGGGGCACCACCGTACATATTGGCTGACGAGCTACGGGGCGGCCTTGGCCGATAAGGCTACAGGATTGTTGTTCAGCGAGGAGTTCCCCCTGAAAACAAGCGGCATCGGCTTCCTGGCTGGTGGTGCGTTGTCCGCTACGGTCCGCGTGGAAGCCTTGGTGGAGAAATTTCCCAAGGACACGTTCAAACTCGAGACGCGTTCACTACCTGGAAGCCCAAAGGAATATTGGGTGGCTGCAACAACAACAGCGCCACGGGCAACCCCACGGGCCACCACGCCTGTAGCCGGGATGAGCGAACGGTTGGTTCCTGTAGAATGGGACGTGCGTCGATTCCTCAATAGGGCAGTACGCATTGCGATTGTGGACCAGTCCAAGACAGGACATATCAACGTTGATAATATCCGTTTTTATGACCTTGAAAAGCTCGATACGGTGAAACAGCCAGTACTTCTCATGGCTGCTGGCGAACGGCACTCATTGGTTGCTACGCCAGAGAAGAAACCTGATTTCAAGATCCGCGACAATCTGAAGGCCGACATAGGCAACATCACGAAGGGTGGTTTCACAATCGATGACGACGTTGTCGTTGGCCCAGTTGATCTACCACTCAAGGGAGCATCCAAACAGGCGATGGCGGACTATGCCACGAAAGCTCCGAAGATTGGCAATCTGGCAGCCATGCCTGATGACAACGAAACAAGTATGGTAGACCTGACAGCCTTTGCCAAAGAGAACACCAAGAAGAAGGCGTTGGCGCTGGCTGCCTTGCCCAGCCAAAACATCGTGTGGGGATGGGGGATGAACCTTGCCAGACCCATCGGACAACCAGGTGCCGCAGCCGTGCCCGTACCACGAACAATAGCAGGGTTGCGCAATGTGCAGGCCTTGGCGGGCGGCATGGAACACTCCGTGGCCGCAACACAGGATGGAAAACTGTACAGCCTGGGACTGAATGACTATCATCAGGCAGGAACCAATGACGATGCCGGACGCACTGTTCTGACGCCTACACTGTTGTCCACAAACAGTGCCATCGTTGCCGTTGCTGCTGGACACCGCCATTCCATGGCGCTAACCAAAGAAGGCAAGGTGCTGGCATGGGGATACAATGGTAATGGAGAGGCTGGGTTGGGTATTACGGTAAACACCGATCCAACAACAGGACAGGTCAGGAATGTCGTTCACGTGAAGGCTCCCTTCCCTCTCCTTGGCAAACAGCCTGTATTTGCCGCCCTCGCTGCCGGTGGATCGCATAGTGCTGCTGTTACCATTGCTGGCGACGTTTACTGCTGGGGCGTAAACATGTACGGGCAATGTGGCCGTGATGACGATACCACGACGATCGACGAGCCCATGAAGGTGCCTGGAGTCAAGAAATCCGAACAGGCAATTGCGATGGGGAAGACCTACCTACACATGGGGGCCATCAGCGTAGCCTGTGGCGACTTCCATACCGTAGCCTTGCTCTATGACGGCACTGTCCGTGCATGGGGAAGTAATGCCAGCGGACAGCTGGGCAACGGCACAACCAAGGACTCCCATCGACCAGTTGAAGTAAAGGGACTTGCAGGCATTCGGGCCATTGCTGCCGGAAGCACCTTCACAGTTGCTCTGGATAGCGCTGGACGCGTGTGGGCCTGGGGTAATAACAGTATAGGGCAGCTGGGAACAGGCGACCGCCGAGGCCGTTTTGAACCCGTCCAGGTGTCCAGGCTTGATGCCGTCGTGGGAATCGCTGCCGGAGGTGCGCATGCGCTTGCCGTACGCGCCGATGGCGGGCTTTGGACATGGGGCACAAATGGCGAGGGCCAGCTGGGCGAGGGTCCGGTGGCGTCTCTTGTGCCAGTGCCGTTTCAGCCACCATTGGGCCCGCATCGCGTGGAAGCCCTAGCGACGGCCCCATGACGCTGCAATTCATGCGAATAACCATAGCCGCCTTTTTGGCTGCACTTCTGGCCCTCCCAGCTGGCGCGCA
Organism: Candidatus Kapaibacterium sp.; assembly: GCA_025455735.1. Taxonomy (GTDB): domain Bacteria; phylum Bacteroidota; class Ignavibacteria; order Kapaibacteriales; family Kapaibacteriaceae; genus JALHPC01. The sequence continues at coordinate 12,924 of JALOMA010000015.1, read as the reverse complement.
GTGGTTCGTGGTAGGCGCAGACCGGGGCGAGGCACCCGTGATGCTGACGGGTAGTTACCGCTTGCTTGGCCAAACGGCCAACAGACAGGGTACCTTCCAGGACAGGCCAGCCGATATCTGGCGTGCCGAGCTTACGCCTACCCTAAGCCTCTATGGCATCCCGCTGACCGCCAACGTCCTCATGTCCAGCGAGCAAGCTGGCATCAGGCAAGACATCAATGCCTTCTCACTCACGCTGGACCCAGCAGCCTTACAACGGCTGGTGATGCAGCGTGCTTATGGCGCAATGGCGGACTTCATGCAAACCGAGGACGCGGAACTCCTTCGAAATCTTGATGGCATCCGTGACTCTCTCGCTGTGGCGAATCCCGAGCGTTTGAAACAATTGGAGGCTTGGCGTACCATCCAGGACGTCCGAGATCTCGGCAGTATGGATGCATCTGCCACCAACAAGGCGCTGGAAACGCTCGGCTTGATGTCGGGAGCCGAGTCCTTCATTGCAAGTCTGCCAACCATCGGTGTTGGAACAGTCTTCCCGATGTTCTCGCCACTGACCGTTAGTGGTGTGCGTGTTCAAGGCGCAAGCGTGGAGTGGAATCCAGGCGGAACCATCTTCCTGCAAGGTGCATACGGCACAACACAGCGCCCCTTGTCAAGGGTTGATACCGTGCGCCTCGATACGACAATATTCACAACGCAGGACAACTCTGCATTCGGGCGGAAACTCATGGCTGCCAAGGCAGGCATTGGCCGGCGGGAAGGTCCACACCTGCATCTCACGGCGATGTTGGTGGCCGACGATGTGGCCAGCAACCCTGGTGTGCCTAGGGATTCCACTACGGCGCTCACACCCCAAAAGAATTGGGTGGCGGCATTGGATTTCAAGGTAGAACCTATCCCACGGATGTGGACGATTCAAGCCGAACTTGCAGGCTCCGCCACGGTAGGCGACCGTCTTGCACCCGAGCTGAATACCAATCAGGTGCCCGACGAACTGCTGGGCCTGGTGGACTACTCTGCGTCGAGTTATGCCGATTGGGCCTTCATCGGCACCACGGCGTTTACCATTCGGGAGACGGGCACGCGGCTGACGGGATCGTATCGGCGGTTGGGCCCTGGCTTCCGAACGTTGGGCGTTCCCAATCTTCGTACGGACCTCCTGCGGTACGATGTGCGCTTTGATCAGTCATTCTGGAGTAGGCAGATCAGTGCCGGAGTGTTCTACCGGCGCGATCTCGACAACCTGATTCCCTGGAAGCGCAGCACAACGTCGATTACCAGCCTTGGCGTCAACCTTGGCGTATCCATCCGCCGGTTGCCATTCTTGCGCATATCATATGCCCCCTACGTGCAAGAGAATGATGCTACCAATCCACTCCTGCAGTTTGTAAACAGAACCACGAACGTCATGCTGGCCACAGGCCATAGCTACCGCATTGACGATATGCAGATGAGTACGGTGGTGAATGGTGCTCGCCAGTGGAGCGAAACAAAAGACAATCTGTTTGACTTCGGCGTCACGACCGTAAATGTCTCCCACAGCGTGCAGTTCCCTAGTTCGCTGACGATGCAGGCAGGGCTGGGCGTCATCAACCAAACCCAGACGGCAACGCCCGACAATGGCATCATTACTGTTGATGGATCGGCAGGCTATACATTCTTTGATGCTGCTACATGTTCAGCTGGACTAAGCCTGGCAATCGAGCAGGACAGAAGCAACCGAACGGGCTACTTTGTGTCCGTTTTCGTACCCATCCAAGACATTGCCAACATTGACGTTCGCGCAGAGCGTACGCTGTTCACCGAACGCGTGGAACCGGCTATTCTTGGTGGCTCGTACGGAGAAACGCTGTTCCGAGCCACCATTTCGCATTCGTGGTAATTACCGCACTTCCCAATACATGGTGCGGCGTAGCTCTTCGATCCACTGCTGCTCCATCCGCTGACGTTTTTCGATCGTAGCCATCTGTTCGAGCAGTTTATAGTCCTCCTTTACGGTTGGAGGGTGCTCCGGCAACAGGACCTTACGATACATGATGTGAAAGCCGGGATTGGTGGGGTCGGCGGTGTACGGCATTGGGTCGGTCATGCCTTTGTCGGGCAGTGTTGTCAGCATCGTCTTGAGGTCATCTGGCAGGCGTCCAATTTCAACTTGGCCCATTGCACCACCAAAGCCTGCGGATGCCTTTTCGTCGGAGTGTTCCCGCGCAAGCGTTTCGAAGTCTTCGCCAGCCTCTATGCGGCGTTTTAGTGCGAGAAGTTCGGCGCGTGCTTTGTCCTTGTCGCTTTCGCTTTGTCCTACCCTGATCAGGATATGCCGTGTGTTCACGGAAGAAGGACGTTTTTCGATGAGCTGGATAACATGATAGCCGAAGGGTGACTCGACAGGCTGCGACACTTCGCCGGGCTGCAGTGCAAAAGCTGCGGATTCGAACGCGGGTACGAACTTGCCACGCTCGGCAAAGCCCAGGTCGCCCCCATTGACGGCCGAAGCAGCATCGGCAGAATACCGCCGCGCAAAGTCTGCAAAGGAGCCGCCATTGACAACGGAGTCGCGTATGCGAAGAGCAAGGTCAAGGGCCTCTTTCTTTTGGGTATCGGAGGCCTTGACGTATTTCACGATGTGGTAGAGGTCCAGTTTGGTCGGTACAACCGGCAATGAATCGCGGTAGCGCTGATAGAATTCCTCGACGTCGGCGCGGCCAGCCTTCACGTTCCGGAATTTCTCTTCACGGATTTTTGTGGCCAGGAGCTGTTTGCGGATTTCTTCGCGGAACTCGCGACGGATGCGAGCAAGGGACATTCCATAGAGGGATTCCAGACGTTGTTCCGAGCCGAACTGCTGAATCAGCATCTGGAGGCGCATGTCCATCTGCTGGGTGATTTCCTCTTCGGTGACCTCGATGGAGTCCTCCATGGCCTTCGACATCACGAGCCGTTCGTTGATCAGCATGTCCAGCACCATGGATCGCATGGCAGGATCATTCCTGTTCATGCTAGGATTGCGCTGTGCCAGCACTTCAAGCTGCCCAGCCACATCGGACTGGAGAATAATCTCCTTGCCCACTACGGCCACGATGCGTTCCATGGATCCATCCTGGCTTTGGGCCACTACGGTGGAGAGGAACAGTGCCGTGGAAGCGGCGGCAAATAGATGGCGAAGCATGAGTGTTCCGATCGGTGGCTGATATTACTTGTTGTACAGTTTTGCGATGGCGCCGTTGTTGAATTCCACAGGGAAGGTCTTTCGAACCGATTCCAGCCATCGTTCCTGGAGGCGCTTCTGTTGCATGTCCTGGAAGGAAGGTGCCAGTTCTGGCAGGGCTTCTTCAAAGGTCTTCTGGCGAGGTGGGTCGATTTTTGTGAGGGAAAAAACGGCCCAGCCACGTTCGTGAACAACGGGTCCGACCACGGCGCCAACAGCAAGGCGTTCATCGGCAGCACGCTGTGCAAGCTTGTTGCGTTTCGCTTCAAGCAGGCCAAGGTCGCCGCGCTTGTCGCGCATGGTGGCGCGTTCAGTAAACTGGGCTGCTAGGTCGCCGATGTTCTCGCCGCCATCGATGCGAGCACGCAAGGCTTTTGCGAGGGAGTCGGACGTTACATAGATCTCCGTGATTCCATACCGTACGTCGGTCTTCCACCTCGACTTGGTTTCTTCAAAGTAGGCACGGGCTTCCGTTGTGTCGAACTTCAGCTTGCTCCATACTTCCTGGTCCTCCGCTTTGAACAGGATGATGCCGTCATTGAACTCATCCATCAGCGCCTTGAACTCGGGATCGTTCTGCTCGAGATTTGTCGTGGCGCGCTTGATGATATCGGCATCCACCATTCTATTGATGGCCCGTTCGAAGCCTGCTGCATTAAGTGTGAAGCCCTTCAGGTCCAATCGCTTCCGAAGGGAGTCGCTGAAGGCTGCCACCGTCATGCCAGAGCCAGGCATCCGATAAATGGTAGCTGACTGCAGCTCGCTGGGCACCTTGGCATACCACGTCGTGTCGTTGATATTCTTCGTGGTGTCGATGGCGGAACGGAACTTCGCCAGTACGGCATCATTCCATCCATAGCCGTAGACCTTTTTCAGGGAATCCAGAAGAATGCGTTTGTCTTCTTCAAAGTAAAGTCTTCTGTAGGTGCGCTTCGCGTTGTCCCGTTCTGCAATGGGGTCGATGGAACGGGTGCTATCGCGACGGATGATATGAATGCCAAAGCGCGACCTCACCTTGCCGGATGTCTGGCCATCCTTGAGGGCAAAGACGCCCTCTTCGAATTCCGGCGCAAAACGATTTCCTGTGTTGTCCAAGCCATTGCTACGGGTATAGGCACCCAGGTAACCACCGCGGGCACCGGAAGATTTGTCGTCGGAATACGTCTTCGCCAAGTCACTGAAGACATCGCCGGTACTTTCAATGCCACGGCGTTTCAATTCATCATTTGCTTTGGAAGGGGGCATTGCCAACAGTGTCAGCACGGTGTCGGCAAAGCGCTCGTTCGTAAGGGAGTCGCGTTCGCCGTTCGACGTCAGCAGGATATGCCGCGCCTTCACTTCCATGCGTGGCATCGAGCGGTATACCTTGACGACGAAGTAGCCAAAACGCGAACCAACAGGGGTGCGGGAAAATTCACCTTGCTTCAGGCGGTAGGCCTCATCTTCGACGGTCTTGATGATGGTGCCTCCCGATATCCACGGCAAACGACCTCCCCGGGTTGCCGTCTCACGGTCATCCGACGAGTCGCGCGCCAGCTGTTCGAACGAGGCCCCTTTCGAAAGCAGATCGATGAGGGCGAGGGCCTTGCGGTGGGATCGTGCGGAATCAACGGTTTTCGTCTCCGCATCCTCTACGGCGCACAGGATGACGCCAAGGTCGATTTCAAGTTGGCGGCGGCGCGCAAGATCGTCGACACGTGCATCGACGATGCGCTTGTCGAAGAAGGCCTTTTCAGCCAGCATCGTGCGATTGTTGGCCATTTCGGTCTTGACGGATTCTTCCTTGTCGAAGCCGCGACGTTTGGCATCAAGAACCTTGAGACGGTAGTTCGAGTAGAGCTTCAAGAAGTCCATCAAGGAGTCCTTGGGCAACTCGGTAAGTTTTGTGAAACGTCTATTGGGATTGCGTTGATAGGCACGCTCCAACTCGCCATACAGGATGGGCTCCTGGCCTACGGTAGCCAACACCGTGGTTTCCAGTGACGGTGCGGGTTGCGGCTTTTTGGCACCTTTTTTCTGTGCGAATGTTGGTATCGCCATTGTGCAGGCTAAGGCCCCAGCAATCACGGGTGTCAACCAGCTGCGTAAGAACATCATCGAACAGACTCCGAGCTCATGAAGGATAGCTAATGACCGTTGTGTGACGACCGAACGACAAAAATAATCTTCTGAAGCGTAGCGATGTGACCATTATCTTTGCGGCGGTGCGAATCGCATGTTCGCACATCCTGACCATATCTATTGCCAGCGTGTGCGCAACCGGGGGGTTGAGGCATACGAGGGAGGAGTTTCCATGGCCATCTGTAGTATCCCTAGCGGGGTGCGGCTGTATCACGTTGCCGCTATCCTCGCTGCCATCCTATGTGCGTCCTGCGCCTCGCCTCGAGCGAAGGTTGCTTCTCAGAACGAACGCCCAACGGGAATCATCACGTATAATGTCGAGCTGATTGCCGACGCCGATACGGCCCGAGCCCTACGAGATGTTTGCGATCCCAGCCAAGTGGTGCGGTCCATTTCCACCGATATTCGCCCGACGCCCCGCGTGGTGTCGCGAATTGTGGCTGGCGTAACATATGCGGATACGCTCATCCGCGTTCTCGCTCTGCCGTGCGATGGCTCGAAGGAGCGCAAGGAGTACCTGATACCGATAGAACGCATCGTTGGTAAACGGTATACGAGTGTTTCGGATCCCTTGGAGCCGCCGACGCGGTATGCCTTCGGAGAAGCAGAGACCAACGATATCTGCTGTCGCCTACGCACAGGGTGGTGGATCTTCGACAAGCTGGAATTGCGCCTAGGCGCAGGGTTCCGCTTTGGCACCGATTCGGTGACGTATCCCGTCGTGGATGCCAATAGTGTTCCCGTGGCCCCTTTCCAGCAAACGTATGGTAGTTCGTTCGTGAATTTTGATCGGGGCGGCTCCAACCTCGTTCCTTCGGTCGAACTGTCGGGACTGTTCAAGCTTGACCGCACGGGATATGGGCACGTAGGCCCATGGCTGGCCGTCATGCCAACGGATGGTTCGGTGTTCGTGCCGATTGGGGCGTACGGCCGATATACGTTCACCCCGGCGCCTCGTACGGATGAAATCGACCCTTCATGCCATACGCCCTACCTGTATGGGTTGGCGGCCCTTCCCCTTGACTTCTCCAGTGGAGCGCCCTTGTTCGGTAGCACGATGGCCAGGCAGAGATTGATGCTTGGAGCAGGGATTGGCTATGATTGGGCGGCAACATGCGACCTTGACGTTTCCGTAGATGTTGGCATTCGCCACATGAACCTACCCCTGCCCGAGATTGACTGTTGCCCCTCCGTACCGGACGAACAGCGGAATCCCTTCCGCGAGTCCACGATGTTCATGCTGCGTTTTGGTCTTACTTTTTAATCGGGGGTAGAACATGACAACACCTACAAGACTTTGGCCAGTTTTCGGCATCCTGCTGTCACTTTGTTTTGGCATAGGATGTATGGAAACCACGCTTTCCTTGGATGAAGTGGAAAATCGCATTCGCGTGCGTGCACGCCTTCGCACGGCCGATACGATAACACCCTTGCCAGGCGTTCAGCTTACGCTATTGGACTCCTCCCAACGCGGTGTGATCGCCAGCGCAATTACCGACCAAACGGGGAATGCCCTGCTTCTGGCAACGGGAAAACCCGTGCGGAGCCTGACGTTTGTAGACGCAGCAGCCTTGGGGAACCTGCAGCCTAATCCGAAACGTACGGCCGTAGCTGTATGCGAAGACACAACGGTGGCAATTGAGTTTATTCGGCCAGTGGACTGTGCGTCCATCAGCGGCCAGGATAGCATCGTCTTCCGCGATGCCACGTCGGGTTCCCTGGAAATTGTCCGTAACCAACCACCTTCCCTAGAGCAATGCTGGGCGTTCCGGTATACGGGGAATGCTCCTGCAACCGTCCAGCTGCCAACAGCAATACCACAGCCGTTCTCCTTCATTCGTGCTGAAGTGAACGGTCAGGGTCGGCCTATCAATGCAGCGGTAACGTTACAACCCGGTGATATGCTGGTCTTGTGCTTTGCCGTATCCACCGCTACGGTCGGCGTTTTCTCGGAACAAGTGCAGTTTACCGTGCCGTGTCCGAATACGTCGGGGCAGGTTAGTGTACGCCTGAAGGCTACGGTCGTACCAGAACGCTGTGATTGTTCCTCAACGGACATTGAATTGCTCGTGCCCGAACCAATCCTCGTAGGCCAACGCAGCGAAACCGTGGCCGAAGTGCTGTATCAGAATGTGGGCTCGTCGTGTCCGGTGACGCTCCAGTTCATCCGCGCTACGGCGGGAACGGATCAGCGATGGTCCGTTACGCCTCCCTTTGGGCAGGCCATCGTGGTTCAGCCTGATGGGCGAGCGTTGTATTCCGCCCAGTTCAGGCCAACACAGGTAGGATCCTTCAGCGATACGGTGTTTTATCGCATCACATTGCCTGATGGCCGCGTCTGCGAAGCACGCGCCGTGCTGATCGGCTGCGTGCTTCAATGTCCGCAAATCGAGCTTCAGGACGGACGCCGTGTACCCCTTGGCCAGGGTAATATTCGCGACATCACGAAGGCCATTATCCCGGCGTTGCCGTGTGATCCCGGCAGCACCACGTTCTTTGAACCAAACGAAGGCAATTTCCGCTATACGCTCGTCAATCCGTCGTTGTGCAGCCCCGTTACAGTATCCGCCGACCTCGGTGGATTCAACTATGGTCCGGCAGCACAGTTTATCCGACTAAGCAGCCGCTCGTTGACGTTGTCGCCATCTGGTTCGGCAAACATTACCATCACGCAGGACAACATTCCGATTACGCTTGTTCGTGATTTTGCCGCACAATTCCCCGGACGTCCGCTGGAAATAACTGCACGGTTGTCCCTAAGCACAAGCATTCCCGGATGTGATGAACAGATTACGGTTACGTTCCCCATCGATACGGTGCCACCACTGTCGCCTCCCAACACGTTGATTGCCTATAAGCAGACGGTAAGCCCCATCAAGACCGATCCGGACTTTACGGTCTTCATCCTTGACGAACAGAATGGCCGTACTGCGCCCAATACGTATGAATCATGGCAGTTGGGCGAGGATAGGAATAATGCCACGCCGCAGAATAATGGCGATCTGTTCGTTACCGTACAGGACGTCAACGTCGACGCATCTACCGATCCCAGGTATACGTCCGGACAGGGCCAGTTGCCGCGGCTGAATATCCGCAATGGAAGCCGCATTGTTCAAGGCGCTTTCTGGACGAAAATGTCGTCGCAACAATTCGCCCAACGTACAGGCCCTACGGGCGTACTCTCTCGATTTGCCCAAGCTGTTGGAGGCTTGACGTTCAATATCTCCCCGGGCAATCCCCGTGCCATGGCAGACAATGCCACCGAAGCTGGGAATGTCTATGCATTCCGTGTTCGCAGTGGACCGCCGGACAATCTTGGAGGAACCTGCAATGATGTGTATGCGCTTGTCTTCATCCGTGGTGTGGACAATGGCTTTGGCACCTTTGCCACGACTACCCGACAGTCTCAAGTGCAAATTCAAGTAATGTATCCTGTGTACGGACGGTAAGGAGCCACCCATGAAAACACCAACGATGCTCTTGGCGCTGGCCTTTACGGCTACACTTTCTGCAACGGCTCAGGACCAGCGCTGCGGCGGTAATCTCCGTGCACTGAATTCCGAAGGCAATGACTATCGCCCCTTCATCATTTACGGTGACCAACGGGACGTCCTATATTTTACCTCGTCCAGGGATTCTCTTGACAAGGGGCGGGGGCTCAAAAAAGCCCGAGAAGCAAAAATGTACGTCTCGGAGCGTCCTGCGCAATCACGCATGCGTGCTTCCACGGCGGCCATCAATGACGGCTGGTCGGAGCCTCGGCGCGTTGTACTCGACGATAAACTCATGGATGCCTATACGCAAGGAGCGTTGGCCTACAGTGCGCCAACCAATACGGTCGTATTTGCGGCAGAACGCGCCATCGGTTCGGCTACGTCGTCGAGTTACAACTTGGACCTCTGGCAAGCGACGGTGCAAAGCCCCGACAAGTTCGGCGACATCGACGCAGAGAAAGCCAGTCCACTGGCGGCCGTCAACCGCGAGGATAGCTGGGAATCGCAGCCAGCATTCGACCCATCGGGCTCCATCCTGTTTTTTGTGTCCAATCGAGATGTCTCAGACAGTAACGACCTGAATATCTACTACAGCGTTCGATCGGCCACCGGCGCGTGGTTGCCACCAGTACTGGTGAGGGATATCACCACACAAGGACGCGAAATGTCACCATTTGTGAGTGCTGATGGTGGCTTTTTGTATTTCGCTTCGGATTGGAACTATGATGTTGCGCGCCCGGGTAATTCCGGACGTGACATCTGGCGCATTGCTATTCGTGTAGAGGCTGGCGAGAATGGTTCCGATACCGTTCGCTGTATCGGCGCGCCCGAAAACATGGACGCAGTCGTAACCTCGAAGGGAATTGTGGCCGGCGACCAAGCCTGCCTGTCAAAGGTCAACAGCGATGCCGATGATGAGTTTCCCTTTTTGTCACCCGATGGCAAATACTTGCTGTTTACCAGTAACCGGGATGGCGGCGCGGGCTTGCGTGATAACTATGCATTTGGCCTGCCACGCCCCAGGATCTGTATTAAAGCCGAAGTAGAGGAACGGACATTCGACCAGTATGGTCTGCTCGTTCGTCGTGGATTCGTGAATCGCCCAGTTGTTCTGGAAGATATCCAGGAACGCCGCACGGAGTCGTTCCAAAGTGAACAGGGCGTTGTTTGCGTTGATCCTAACAGTGTTTATAATATTCGATATGATGCCCTTCCAGCAGGTTGTGGCGGCACGGTGGAGGTAGATCGCTCGGAGCGCCAGGTGCGCACGGGGAATGGTGATACAACGATTATCGTGCGATACGTTGTCAACGTTGGATGTCCACCAGCGCCACCAGCAGTAGACCTTAGTGATGCGTCTGCCGGTGTTCCGTACTACATCACAGGCTACTGGATGCCGAATACGCGTGCAAACCTGGAGAAGTTTTCACGTGATTGGAATGCCGAAGGCAGTACACTCAAATGGGTGAATCCATCCGAGCCCAACGTGAGCCGGCGCCAGAATACGTTCATCGATCCCTACGACCTTACTGCCGGCGATACCTTCCAGCCGGAGCAATCGCGGCAGAAAATGGAAGAGAACAGCGCCGACTTCGGCCTGTATGCCACAACAGCTTCAAAGGTCGAGGACTTTCTTCAGCAAAAGGTGTACGGCGCCATTGAAAAGGCCATTGCCGCCATGACGGACACCTGCTGTACCACTCGGGCACTAAAGATCACCATTCACGGATATACCGATGCGTGCGGCCTACGGCCAGGTTCCTACGTTGGCGACGACGTGATTATTGGCACTGCCGTGCCACCAATATTTGGTATCGATGCCGACGATGTACCAGGGGCACAACGGCTTGTTATTCCGTCGGGACATCCAATGACGAAGAGCACACTGCAGACCACGTCGGGAAAGAGCGTACGCCTCGCTGGCGACGGCCAGAATGGCAACGTCGTGCTGTCGATGCTGCGTGCCGCAGGCATGGCGCAGACCATTCGCGAGGGAATGAGTGCCCGCAATGAGCAGTTCCGATCGATGATTACTGACGGACGCGTTGTGTTTGAGACCATGGGCTTCGGAGTGTATGGAGCATCCGAGGCAGCGGCAGCGCGCTCCAGAAAGGGTAGCGCCGAGCCGTGTCCGCCGGCGGCTGTGTTGTCCCTGGATGTGGATGGCGCCAACGGGCCCCGCAAGAACGAGTCCTGTAATGTTCCGGAACATCGGCGTATCATGGTCTACTTCAGCTACATTGATAGCCTGCAAGTAGCCGCTGGCCATACGCTGGATGCATGCGGACGCCCGGATGCGGGATATTTGAAGCGCTTGGAACGCGTCCAGAACAATCATGACTCCGTCATCGCCGCGCGCAAGCGCCAGCAGGACGAGGGTGCGTCCTCAACGGTGGCCACCACGTTGAAACCCGATGATAAGGACATGCCACCGCCAATCGTTCCGGGGTCAAACAACGCCTTTGTTGTAGAGTATGCTACGGCAACGTCGGAGGATGACGCATCTGCGGCGCGAGCACTGCTGGCCGTTCTGGGAGTGGATGTCAATGAAGTTGTTCAGCAGGATCAGGATCGATCCACGTGGCGTTTCCTCAGCAAGGAGTTTGATGACAAGGACAAGGCCATGGCATCCTTCAGCGCTGTCTCCACACGGTTTTCCGCCCTCCGCAAGGTGCTGAGCACCAGCAAGGTAAAGCGTGTGAAATAGGCGTGCAACAACAAGCAACTGTGTGAACAAGGGGGCTACGGCCCCCTTGTTGTTCGTTGGTGGTAGGCGCTGTTGAATGGAACTTAGCAGTAGGCGAAAGTCGTCTTCAATAGATTCCCACCGCTCCAGGACGTGTGTCATATGCCAATCAAGATGCCCGCGATCTCGCTGGTCAAACTAGTGAATGGAACTCTCAATTGGTGACTCCTTGATGTTCCTATGGCACACGCCCTAGGCTAATGCCCAGTTTCCCATTCGTAGGATAGTAGACAATGGCCTATTCTATTCATGCACATAGAGTAACGGTCCAGAACAACAAAGCGAGACGATGTGACGTTTCACGTTCCTCGTTTGGGTTGGGGGAGAAGGAAATCGAAACGATGGTGGTTTTGTAGTGGTTGATGAGTGATCCGCTGTGCCTTATGTTGCCGGCAAGGCTCTTGAAACGCCCGGCACCGTCTACATTGGAAAGCAAATATTCGTTCAATACAGTAGAGAGAAGTCAATGCTGATATTGTCCTCCATCCTCCGCCCTCTCAGGAGAGCTCTCCTCCTGTTTTTCATTGTTTGTTGTTCCTGTGCGCCGGCACTCGCACAGATAAAACTGGTGCCGATGGACTGCCCTTATAAGGGATGGGTCTGCACTGATTCCATGTTTGTTGAAGAAAGTACTCCTCGCCCTCAACCACTTTCCATTTGTTCCGAAATGTTCAAGTTGAATAAAGAGGTAAAAGTCTACACAAGAGGTACTGTGGACTTGCAGTTCTATCATGATTCCATGTACGTACTGGAGTTTAGTACTCTTGATGTGAACAACCCTATTGATTCCTCAATGCTCTATCTATTGTCGGAGGATGTCAAGACAATGGTGCACCTGATACGGGACTCCATTGGAGTGTGTTCAATCTTTCCAGTAGACGCATTCTTAAGAGAACAATCGGATACCGCTGGCTTATTCTCTGTCACGATAGCCTTTGACGACTATTACCATCTTCAAGCACTCTACGGGCTATTCGAAAGGCATACCCAAGGGCGACCATTCTTAAGCCAAAGACTACCATCATGTGTGTTGCTAACGTCCGCCGTGTCTACCGAAGGTTCACCCACGCAATCCCTCATCAGCACCGACGGTGGAATCCGCCTGGAGAACATGCATGGGGCTTTCACGATTATCGACGTGAGTGGGCGCATCCTGCATCAGGGCGTGCTTGCCGATGGCGAAACACCACGTTTTATCACCCTGCAACCAGGCGTCTATATGGTGGTAACCCCTACGGAACGGAAACATGTGTTGGTGATGCCTTACGCGAGTACGCCGAAACGAAAACAACAAGTGCCGCCAATATAGGGTGGCCTTTGTTGTTCGTAATCCTTTCGAATTGATCATAGATGTCCTT